>CAYXVW010000001.1:0-2023 GCA_964468695.1 uncultured Balneolaceae bacterium
CAAGATGGTCAAATCCCGGTTAATAACAGGATGTTCAATTAATGTCAGATGCTCGAAAGATTGAGTATCCATAATTATTGCTGATTAGGATTCGGGCGTACTGTGATCTCTGCTGAAATATTTTTGAGTAATTTGATACGCTTTTCCTGAAAGTGCAAACAGGGCAATAATGTTGAAGAAAGCCATAAGTCCAAGCATAACGTCACCAAAGGCCCAGACCGTAGTTAAAGTTACTACGGCTCCGAAAAAGTGCATTCCTACAAAGACGACCCGATACCAAAAGATAGATTCAAAACCTAACAGGTACTGAGCGGCCCGATCTCCGTAATAGCTCCAGCTAATAGAAGTGGAGATAGCGAAGAGAAGCACTGCAAAGGTGACCACATAACCTCCTCCGGGGAACAGGGGATTTAAACCAATTTCAAAGGCACGGATTGTGAGTGGAGCACCATTTTCAACTATTCCACCGTGGAGCTGAGACAATTCGGTATCGTCTTTTGTATAAACAGCAACGGCACTATAAGTATCACTGCTTTCTGATTTACTAAGTTCAATACGTCCGGTGAAGGGTTCACTGTAATTGGCATCGGTATACATGGTATCTACCGGAATATTATAGTGCTCCATTGTGCCGTTTTCCGGTACTCCGTCACTGAAATAGAGCGTTTCGGAAGCGCTACCGGCCGCTTTTTCGGAAAGGGTATAGGAGAAGGAATCGGTAGAGGGATTTACCGTTGTTTTATGCTGCATATCCCACGCTCCGGTAGAAACAATTACCAAGCCGGTCATGGTACAAATAATGAGCGTGTCAATAAATGGTTCCAGCAGGGCAACCACTCCTTCACGAACGGGTTCATCGGTTTTAGCGGCAGAGTGTGCAATGGGTGCGGAACCCTGACCCGCCTCATTAGAAAAGATCCCCCGTTGCACGCCGTAGCTTAGAGTAAAAATAAGGGCACCCGACCCCACTCCAAGAGCGCCCGCTTGCGGATTAAATGCATAGCCAACAATCATTTGGAGGGAAGGGATAATTTGATCGTAATTAAGAACAAGGATAACTAAAGCTCCAAGTACATAAAGAATTCCCATGAAAGGGACCAGCTTGGAGGTTACTTTCCCAATCCGTTTAATCCCCCCCAAAATTACAGCTGCTACCAGGCTGGCGGTAATGAGACCTGTTACCACGGTCGGAATCTGGAAATCACTTTGCATTACGTCAGCTACGGTATTGGCCTGGACGGCATTACCCGTTAAAAAAGCACAAATAGCAGCGGAGCCAGCAAAAGCCACCGCAAGCCATTTCCAATTTGATCCGAGTCCTCGCTCAATATAATACATGGGGCCTCCGGAAACGGTACCGTCAGGATTGCTTTCACGATATTCCTGGGCCAACGTAACCTCTGTGAATTTAATAGCCATCCCAAAAATAGCAGTAACCCACATCCAGAAGAGCGCACCGGGCCCACCGTAATGAATTGCCAAGGCTACACCGGCAATATTTCCAATACCTACCGTTGCTGATAAGGCCGTAGTTAATGCCTGAAAGTGATTAATATCTCCCTCATCTTCTGGGTCATCATAGAAACCGGTAACCACTTTAAGTCCATGAGCGAAGCGCCTGACCTGGATGAATCCCAAGCGGAATGTGATAAAAATTCCGAAGGCAAGCAGCAGTACTACCATCGCTGGCAGGCTTTCGGGCGTGTTCCAAATTAGATTTTCAAGAAAGGCAATAATACGTTCAAAAGTTTCCATGGACTGTTATTGGCTTAGATTTTTTATATACAATCAGGCTGAATGTATAAAAAGATTTCCGAACTTTTTAGATTAAATTTAGCCTAAGCTATGACTATCCATTAAAAAACGTTAAAATATGAGCAATTAAAAGAATGTATTTTATTAAATTTAGGGATAGTCTTCTTAAACAGGATGCTTCTGTATACTCAAGCTGTTATTTTGTTGAGTGGAAGTTGCGAGTATTGATAGGGTGTGTTAAATATTTATAGGCTATTTAAATTCTAAA
>CAYXVW010000001.1:2033-23587 GCA_964468695.1 uncultured Balneolaceae bacterium
TCTAAACTGAGTTTAATATAAGACAGTATAAAAAGGTGAATTCTTATGACTAAAGCAGATATAGTAGATGTAATTGCTTCTTCAACAGGTTTAACAAAGGTAGAAACCGAAGCCGTAGTCAATGGGTTTATGGAAACGGTTATAGATGCTATGAAACGAGGGGAGCATATAGAGTTACGTGGTTTCGGTAGTTTTAAAGTTGTTAAACGAGCACAACGCGTAGCCCGAAATCCCAAGACAAATGAAGAGGTAATTGTACCGGAACAATATGTCCCTGTTTTAAAAATGTCGAAAATATTTAAAGAACAGGTAGATGAGGCTATGAAAGAGAAGGAAGAGTAGGATAATAATTATAATATCCTGATATACCAGCTACAATACTCCTGACTCTGAAGAAAGCTTCTTCCGGACGTATTGATATTGATTAAATGCAGCTTATGATTATGCAGCCACTTGATTATGAAGCGTACGATCTGCCAGCTTAATGACTCTGTTTGACTTAATAAGTAATTCCTGAAGAATACGAAGCACAAATTTATGTACCTCATTCAGGCTGTTAAGGTCAGAAAAAGTGTACTGGAAGTAGGATAAAAGGTTAACCGCAGTTAAATATTTACCGCTTGGCGTACCATCGACCTCAACATGCCAGCGACTGATAATATCATCATCAGCGAGCAGGTCGTTTACCTTATGATTAATTTCTTCCATCCACTGGCTGGCAGCTTCTACTTTGTGATAACCATTTTGTGCGGAGAGGTCAGAATTTGAGGCCTTTTCATTAAAAAGCCAGGTAACTTCAATATCAATATCAGGTGAAATAGAAGTACTAACCATATTTTCTTCCTGAAGAAAAGGATGCTCTTCCATACCATTTAACTGCTTGGCAAGGACGGTTTCACGAAAACGGTCCCAATCAAAATTAATCGCAATTGCTTTGATAAAATCAGAATCCTGACTTACATCGATTTTGATTTCCAGTCCCGTTGCATTTATTCTATCTTCATCCCAGGTGCGAAATGATTGAATAGAGATCTCTCTTCTTTGAAGGTCGCTTTCTATCCGGTTGACTACAGAATTAAAAATCGGATATTTCATTCGTTGAGCCTGTTTAATATTAGTTATTTGAACGTCTCTTTTAGTTAATTAAGCATGAACAATTATTACACGTTAATATATTTAAACCGTGAGATAAAAGAAAAAATCTGTGGCGGTTTTTTTGACTTCGCTATTAGTCCTCATAAAGATGTTCTGCATATTTATATAAAAACACAGGAAGAGACTCATAGATTGATTTTTAGTGCTAATTCGCGGGAAACTGCCCTCTTTTTAGAGTACTATCGGCCTCCTAAAAAACGAAATGTGCTTGATTTTTTTTCTTGCCTGGAGGGACAGGAAGTGAGCGAGGTGAGTCTGGCAGAAAAAGATCGATTACTGTCGGTTCATTTTGAAAATGGCAAGCGTCTTCTGTTCAAGCTTTTTAGCGGACGCCCCAATGTTTTTTTGGTGGATAACAATCAAATTACAGATGCCTTTAAAAATCCTGAAAGTCATAAAGGCGGAGCTCCTCCTGAACCGATGGCACCGGACTTTAAGGAAGAAGTAAGTCCCAAAAGGAGTGCCAAAAACCAGATGACGGAAGTGAATCCGTTGCTCCCGAGAAATTTGCTTCCTTATCTCATTGAACAGCATGATGTAGAAGAAATGTCGCCACCGGAAGTCAAGACTTTTACACAGCAGGTGACACAGGCACTGAGGGAGGATCCGCATCCCCGGGTATTGAAAACCGGTGACTTTTGTCTGTGGTCCCGGGAATGGCTGGATATACCAACAAATAAACAATGTTCGGAAGTGAATGACTGTGTAGCGTATGCTTATAAGAATGCTGTTCACCTGCGTCGCCTTCATAATAAGAAGGAGGATATCGTACGATTTTTGAAACGGACTATAGAGCAAAAAGAGGGGACTGTCGCACAGTTGTCTCAAGCCGAAAAGAGTCTGGAACGGGCAGACCGATATGAGAAGTATGGTCATCTGTTGATGGCACATGCCCATGAATCGATCTCTCCGGGAACAGAAGAGATTACCATCAAAGATTTTTATGAAGATGATGACGAGATAACCATTCCATTGCAAGAAGGTCGAGGCATTGCGAAGAACGCCGAATACTATTATGAAAAAGCTAAGGATGCACGGAAATCCTATGAAAATGCCCAAAAAAGACTGCCTGTGGAAAAAGAAAAGCTGGAGACGGTTCAAAAGTTATTGGAAGAAATAGATCAGATTGAACGGTTGCCCGATCTAAATTCATGGATTAAAGATCATAAAAAGAAATTGCAGCAGATTGGCTTTGGCGATAGTGATGACAAACAGGCAAAATCGCCATACAGAAAATTCAAGGTGGGGAAATATGAAGTTTGGATCGGAAAAAATGCGAAAAGTAATGATCAGCTTACCAGCCGGGCCCACAAGGAAGATATCTGGCTGCACGCCCGGGGTGTAGGTGGATCGCATGTAGTAATCCGGATGGGAAATCAAAAAGATTATCCTCCGAAGAGTGTTATCTTAAAAGCTGCCGGATTTGCAGCCTATTATTCAAAGGCCCAGGGAATGAAAACAGCACCGGTGATGTATACTAAGCGGAAATACGTGAGAAAGCCCACGGGAGCAGCCCCGGGGGCAGTGGTTGTTGAGCGGGAGGAGGTTGAGATGGTACCTCCGATTAATCCCCAGGAAATAAGTTAAGTAAAAGAAGAAAGATAGAGTATGAAAAAGCATTTATCGGATGGCAATAATATTTTTCTAAGCGGCTTTATGGGAACCGGTAAATCAACTATTGGGCGCATACTGGCCGACAAGTTGAAATGTTCTTTTATGGATTTGGATGATTATGTGGAAGAAAAGGCCGGCAAATCTATTCCGGATATTTTTGAGGAATCCGGGGAGAAAGGATTTCGGGAACTTGAACAGCAGGTATTAATGGAAGTGTGTAGGGATTTTGAAGGGGTGGTGGCACTGGGCGGCGGAAGCCTGCAAAATCAGCATCTGGTAGATCATCTAAAACTGAACGGTATTCTTGTGTTTTTAAAAACGCCATTTCCGATTATTTTAGACCGCATCTGTAAAGATGTGAATCGTCCCCTGTTATTAGATGAGGAGGGAAATCCCAAGGACCGGGAAAGGCTTCGCCGGGAACTCAATACACTTTATGAAAAACGGTTACCGCTCTATGAACAGGCTTCAATCATTTTAAAAACAGGGGAGGATAAAACCCCTGAACAAGAAGCAGAAATTTTGATTAAGAAAATTAGTAACCATGTCGCATAGCATCGATGTCTCGGTATCACTTAACAAACGGTATTCCATCCACGTGGAGAAAAATGTAGAAAAGGCTTTTTTTGACTTTTGTTCTGATCGTTATTCAAAAGAGAAGGTGATTCTCGTAGTCGATGAAAAAGTATATGAACTGCATGAAACCAAAATAGAATCGATATGCAGCCGGTATTTTGAAAACTTATTTGTTTTAAAAGTTCCCCAGGGAGAGAGCTCGAAATCACTTAGCCAGTGGCAACAGTTGGTTAATGAAATTTTAGCAGAGGGCGTAGAGCGAAATACTCCCTTGGTTGCAATTGGAGGTGGAGTTACGGGGGATCTGGCCGGTTATGTAGCCGCTTCGGTGCTTCGGGGCATTCCACTCATCCACCTGCCAACTACCTTATTAGCGATGGTTGATAGTTCAATTGGAGGTAAAACGGGACTTAATCATGACACTGGAAAAAATCTGATTGGAGCATTTTACCAGCCGGATGCGGTATTTTCTGACGTAGAATTTTTAGAAACGCTTGAGCAGAGTGAGTGGATTACCGGAATGGCAGAAATTATAAAATATGGAGCTATTCGCAGCCCGGAACTGTTCAATCAGCTCGAAACGCTGAATGATAACTTATCAGCGGATGATGAAGAATGGATAGAGGTGATTCGGGAAAGCGCACGCATAAAAACGGATATTGTTCAGGAGGATACCCTTGAAGCCGGCAAGAGAGCGTACCTTAATTTCGGCCACACCTTTGGACATGCACTGGAACGCGTAGCCGGGTATGGAAGTATTTCCCACGGAGAGGCGGTCTTTGCGGGGATGATAGCGGCCACTTATTTTTCAAAAGAATTGGGGCATCCGGTAGATGATACGGTTTTTACTCCATTTATGTCCCTTTACAAGCAGCAGATCCGTTCTTTCCCCACCCAGCCGGACAAGCTTATCGAAGCAATGAAAACAGATAAAAAAGTAAAAAATAATATCATTCAATTAGTGTTATTGAAAGAGTGGGGTTCGCCTTATATTAAACCATGCACAGATCTGTCGAAATTAAGAGCGGCCTGGAAATACACGATAGATCAATTTAACTGATTATACAATTGAGAAACAAGTAATTGATTCTTCGCTGGCTACATAAAAGTTGGAAATATCTGTGGGGAATCATCCTGACAGTTATTCTTATTTTGCTTATAGTATCGGCAAGCGTTATAGGACTGCTACAGCTTGATATTACTCAGGATTATCTGCTCGATAGGGTCAAGGACAGGATATCCCAGGATTATAAGACACAAATCACCGTGGGGGATGTAGATGGTTTTTTACCCTTCAATATCGAGTTAAGGGAGGTGGTGATTGCAAATAGTGATTCAAGTCGCACAGATACCCTGGCAAAAATCGATGGTGTTACCAGTCATATTGATATATGGGGATTATTACAAAACAAGGTAACGATTACCGGCTTTACTCTTGAAAATCCTGAAATTTGGGTGCGAAAGAGAGCAGATGGTCGCATTGTTTTTCTGGAAAGAAAGGAGGCACGACAGGATACTTCAGCTTCAGAAAGACGCTGGTTGAATAACGTAGAAATATTAGCCCCGCAGATAGAAATAATTGATGGGACAGCGCACCTGGAGTCTCTGACTGAAGAGGGAAATATTGTACAGTTGCCATCCCTGGTTACCTTATCAAACCTTAATACCCAGTTCTTTTTGGAGTGGACCGGTAATCAGCGTTATTTAGATATTGATCAATTTTCTGCAACAACTGAAGATCTGGATGCCAAAGAATTCTCTATAACGGGTCAGGTATACAGTGACCAACAATTTTTAGAGTTTAATTCCTTTTTTCTGAATATCGGTCAGGCCGAAATAATTGTTAACGGAGAAATTGAAGGATTAGATCTTGGAAGTCCGGGGATCAGGGAGCAATTTTTATCTTCCAATTATGATTTAGGAGTGATGGCCACTTCTTTATATCCCCGGGAACTCAGAGAATTTTTGCCGGCTATGCCTGATATAGAAGGTCCCTTTGCTCTTCAACTACATACCGAAGGAAATACAGAGTCGCTTTGGGTTGAGGAAGTTTCTATTGGAAAAGGAGAAAGTTTTTTCAGGTTAAATGGCGAATTCCAAAATCTTACGGAATCCAATCTTTTTACCTATGAGGCGAGTATTGATAGTCTAAATCTGCGGAGTGAAGATTTAGCTCCTATTCTTGATACGCTCCGTCGACCGGAATACCGGGTGTTGGAAGATTTATCAATGCGGGGCAGTGCATCCGGAACACTCGACTCTATATATGTGGATGTGGCAATGAGTTCTCCTATTGGCTCTATGGATTTGCAGGGAGGGAGTCAATTAAAGTCACCCTACAGATATGAGGGGGCAATGGATGGACAAAATATTGATATTAGCTGGCTGGTGCCTACCGTCTTTGATACGACTTCTATTAATATGAAGGCCCAATTATCGGGATCAGGCATTACTCTTGAAGAATCTGCTACGGATTTCGAGGCTTCCTTCACTCAAAGTTTATTTGACCAGCAGCTTATTGACCAGGTGGAACTTTCTTCGTCCTTATATGGAGGATTATGGAGCCAGGAGTTTCAATACCAGAATGGAGAACAGGTTATTACGGGAGCCGGCGAAATTGATTTTAGCCGTGAGCGGCCGCCGGTTACCATGAAAGGAGAGGCCCGGAATGTAAATTTAACCGATTTTGTGAGAGATTCTGTAGTTGCTTCTACCGACTTGGACTTTACTTACAGTATAGAAGCGGCTGGACTGTCACTGGACGAAATACGGGGACAGGCAAATTTTGATGTGGCTCCTTCAGTTATTGGGGGCGATTCAGTAGAGGCCCATCAATTTTATGCCGATATTAGCAATATGGGTAACCAACGGCGTTCATTTCGCCTTACCAGCACTCTTATGGATATGAATATAGAGGGACAGTTGTACCCGCAAGCAATCGTGGACCAGTTTAGGTATTGGTCGGCTTACTTAACGGAGCGTTACCGTGAGGAGATTAGTATGGATGATGAGGAAGGACAACTGGCAATTTCTGCGCCAGAAGAAAGTGTAATTCTTGATGGAAATATTACCTTAAAAAACCTGAATCTTATCAAGAAGTATATACCAGTATTTCCTTCAATACATACCGATTCCCGTATTGCTTTTAATATGAATGCGGATGCAGATAGATTGCTGTTCTCTACCGAAATGCAGGCCGATACCCTTTCGCTAAATAATTGGACCACCCAGGACAGTCAAATCCAGCTTACCGGCAGCTTTCGAAGTGATCGCACACTAAAGGAATTTTCGTCAGTTGATTTCCGGGCAGATGTCGGATCCTATGATTCCAATACTTTTAGTATGGATTCCCTTGGAATCGTAGCTACCTTGGAACAGGACTCACTCTATTACCGACAGGCTATAAAAAATATTGGCGAAAATGCGCGCTTTAACCTTGAACTTAACGGCGCTCTTTCAGACAGCTCTGCATCAGTTTATATTAATGATTTTTTTCTGGGTAACGAAAGCTATGCATGGAGAAATCAGGATGTTCCTACTTTAGAGGTAGAAGGAACAAATAGAATTCAGTTCAATGATTTTAGGTTTGCGAATCAAAATGAATACCTGCAGCTTCAGGGAGCCTGGAGCCAGAGTAGTGAAGACTCCCTTTCATATACGCTCAGGGATATAAACTTAGCACGCATTTCAGAGTTGGTGGATGGAGAGGTCGATTTTGAAGGAATCTTAAATGGCGAATTGATGACCCAATCCCTCACCGATCAACCATCTATCCAGGGTTCTTTCGATATAAGTAGATTAGCTCTTAATAGTCGTACGGTGGGGGATGTGCAATTTAACAGCCAATATAATGCTGATGCTGATCGCTTTGATACTCGTATTGAAGTATTTACAGATCCTCAGAAGTATGAGGATTATCTGGAAGCGAATGATGGAATTCAACAGCATTTTGTACTCGATGGTTATATAGGCGGAGGATCGGGTCAGGGCAATGAGGATGATGATCTGTATCACTTTGATGCGGATTTTAAACAGATCGATATATGGGTGGTTCCTTTGATTGTGGACAATCTTTTCCAGCAGATGGAGGGGCAGGCTGTAGGAAAAGGGTATATTAGCGGAGATCTGGAAGATTTTGACTTCCATGGCGAATTCGACGTACAGAATGCTTTTATAAAACCTCGGTTTTTAAACACGAACTATTTTGTAAATGGCGGAGTTACGGTAGATCGGCAAGATGGCGTTATCCTTGATTCACTTGATGTAATTGATACTAAGGGAGGATCGGGTACGGTTTGGGGCACGATCGATCTTAACGATTTTAATCCATTGACATACCTGGACTTAACTTTTACAATGGATCGCCTGCAATTTTTGAATAGCAGTATGGATCCCGATGTACCGTTTTTTGGAAATATCTCAGGAACGGGCACAGTCAGGCTGAGCGGATCCAATGCTGATCTTTATTTGCGGACCAACAATCCCATGCAGGTAACAAGTGATTCAAGAGTTTCTATTCCTTTAATGGAAGAAACTGAACTAACTGAAACGGGGCGATTTATACAATTTGTGGATTCTTTTGAGGAACGTTTTGATTCCGGGACTCCCACCGATGAGGAGGGAACCAGCAGGGAGGAGGAGATCAGGAATAGCCTGGAAGATATGACATTTAGTGAACGCTTTGATCTGGATCTGCAATTTAATACGGCTCAGGATATCGCCGTTAACCTTATTTTTGATCCGGTTACCGGGGAGGAGTTAAATGCCCGTGGTTCAGGACAGATGCGTATATCTATGCAGAATCAGGAGGTGCAGATGTTTGGAAGGTATGAGATTAACAGCGGAAGTTATCAGTTTGTAACTGGGGAGATTATCAGTAGGCGACTGCAGCTTCGTCCTGGTGGAACGATTGTTTGGGAGGGACCGCCAGACAATGCCCGGTTAGATATTAGTGCCGTTTATCGCGCACGTCCTAATATCTCAACACTTTCAGCTGAAAGATCTGTAGACTCACAAAATCGCAGTAATAATCAGCAGGTACCCGTTGATCTTATTGTGGATATAACGGGGACATTGAATAGTGTAGAAAATAGTTATTATTTTGAGTTGCCGAGCTCGTTGGATATTTCATCGAATTCCACATTATCATATACCATAAATCAGATCAACCGGGATGAACAGCAAAAACTGCTGCAGGCAACCAGTATCCTGTTTACCGGACAGTTTATTCCAACACAGGGGGCAGGTAGCGCTACATCATCATTAAGCCAAAATCTAACCCGGGGTTCAACGGTATTGAACCCGCTGCTTTCAAACCAGGTAATTAGTCCCTTGCTTTCCAACCAGATCAATGCGTTATTAAACAGCGATGTAAGCAGACTGGATGTGGATTTCAATCTAAATGCCTATAATGAAGTTGATTTGGGAATTGCATTGAGTTTGTATAACGACCGCCTCATTTTAAGGAGGGAAGGCCAACTAACCGGTGGAAACGCCCAAACGACTCTTGGAGATCGAATTGGGGACTTGAATGCAACATATCGGATTAATCGGCGTCTCTCGTTAACAGCCTTCCACCGGCAAAATCAGATTTTGAGTAATTTTGGCGCACAATCACAGGCGGGGGATGTAACTCCAAGCGTAGATGGTATAGGATTAGAAGCAATGTTTCAATTCAATACGTGGCATGAACTTTTTGATAGAATTACCGGTACCTCTGATACAAGTTCTGCGCGAAAAGAAGAAGAGGAAACCTCAGTATCGGATTCGGATACTGAATAGAAAATTTAAAATTTATAGTTTAAAAAATATTTAATGAGTAAAAGTAAAAGAGAAACATTTGAAGAGATTATTCTGGATATATTACAGAATAATCCTGAAGCACAAATTCCATTTGAAGCCTTGCAGAATATACTACAGGTAGAGGGTGGCAAGGATAATCAGCGACTCAAGAGTGCTATTAACAGCCTTTTTGATCGCAATTTAATTGTCAAGCGTAGAGGGGGAGATATTCAACTGGCCTCCGGGAATGGCAAAAAAGAAAGACCAACAAATAGTAATATAGTAACAGGTAAGATTGATATCAGCCGTCGCGGAACGGGTTATCTGATCACCGAGGATTTTGACGAAGATGTTCGTGTTCCTTCCAAACACCTGGGTACGGCCTTACAGGACGATAAAGTAAAAGTGGAGCTTTTTAAAGGCGGCCGGGGAAAACGCCGAGAGGGAAAAATTATTGAAATCCTCGAACGGGGACGTTCAATATTCGTCGGTAAACTTAAAAAGCAGGGAAAGCAGAATTATCTGATTCAGCCGGATGAAAAGTCCGCCCACATTGATTTCTTTGTTTTACCTGAATATGTGAAGGATGCCCAACCCGGGGATAAAGTTATTTTTGAGTTGGAGGACTGGGTTCATCCGCGTTCTCTACCTGAGGCCCGTATTGTAGAAATACTTGGCAAGGAAGGTACGAATGACGCCAATATCCTTTCTATTCTGGCCGAAAATCAAATTAAGGCTTCGTTTCCGGAAGAAGTGGAAGAGTATGCTGAAAATATTTCAACGGAGATTCCGGAGAAAGAGATTATGCGGCGCCATGACATCCGGGATAAAACCGTATTTACCATTGATCCCGATGATGCCAAGGATTTTGATGACGCTATCAGTATAGAAATTTTGGATAACGGTAATTATTATCTCGGCGTACATATTGCCGATGTAACCCACTACATGCCTCGCAATACGATTTTGGATGAAGAGGCTTATAAACGCGGAACAAGTGTATATCTGGTTGATCGGGTTATTCCCATGCTGCCGGAGAAATTGAGTAACGGAGTTTGTAGCCTTCGTCCCCGCGAAGATAAGCTGGCCTACAGTTGTTTTATGGAAATTGCCCCCAATGGAAAGATGGTTGACCATTCTATTGAAGAAACAGTCATCCATTCCAATCATCGATTTTCTTATGAGCAGGCCCAGGAAGTCATTGATGGCAAGGAAAGTGAATTTTCCAAGGAAATGGGAATGGCAGCTAAACTGGCCCATATCCTTCTGGATAAGCGTTTCCGGGAAGGAAGCATAAATTTTGAGACCCCGGAGCCTAAATTCGTATTGGATGAAAACGGAAAGCCTATAGATGTAATTCTCAAAGAGCGATTATTTGCTCATCGACTTGTGGAGGAATGCATGTTGATGGCAAACCGGACCGTGGCTAAGCATGTAGATCAGCTCCGGAAAAGATCCAACAAAAAGATAACAAAGGATTTGTTTCCGTTCTTTTACCGGATACACGACCAGCCGGATCTGGAAAAACTGAAAAATATTGAGGATAACGTAAAGCCGTATGGGATTAACTTCCATATAGACAGCCCGACGGTTAGTTCCAAGGCACTCAATACTTTGCTGAAAGAAATTGAAGATACACCGCTTGAGCTTACGGTTAATGATTTGATGCTTCGCGCGATGGCTAAAGCAGAGTACCATCCCAATAATATAGGACACTTTGGATTGGGATTTGAAAATTATGCACATTTTACAAGCCCTATTCGTCGTTATCCCGATGTGGTTGTGCACCGGCTGCTTAAAAGTTATGCGGCGGGACAACCCAGTTACAGCTATGATGAACTTAAAAAGATTGGTTCTCATTGTAGTGAACAGGAACGGGCAGCGATCGATGCTGAGCGTGACTCTATTAAGCTAAAGCAGGTTGAGTATCTGAGCCAGCGTCTGGGAGAAGTATTTCCCGGAGTGATAAGCGGCGTTATAGAAAATGGTATTTTCGTTGACCTAAAAGATATTCACTGCGAAGGCATGGTTCGGGTCAGCGATTTAAGTGACGACTACTATGAATACGATGAAAAACAACATCAATTGGTTGGTAGAAATCACGGAAAGAAGTATTATCTTGGAAAAGAGATCCGCGTAAAAGTTGTTCGTACTGATATAAAGGCACGCCAAATTGATTTGGAACTTGTGGATGATGGCGAATAATATAATCTTTGAGTAAAAGCAAAGACACTTGGAATTATGAATAGATGGAAAGTTGCAGGACGGTTACTGACAGGGTTTTTGATTTTTACGGTTATCGCCGGTGCCGTAAATGAGGTGAGTGCCCAGTATTTTTCTTTTGGGAAGAATCGTGTTCAATACAATGATTTTGACTGGAGGTATATTCAGTCCGAACATTTTGACGTCTATTATTATTCCTCAGGCAATTACGATTTAGCCAATTTCGCTGCCATTTCTCTGGAAGGTGCATTAAGGCAGCTGCATGAAGAGTTTGACCATCAGATTACGGATCGTATCCAAGTCATTATTTATGATTCCCACAATGATTTCGTACAAACAAATGTGGTTCCCTTACCGGCAAGTGCGGAAGGAATAGGCGGGGTAACGGATGCCTATAAAAACCGTATTACCATGCCTTTTAATGGCAACTTCAGAGAGTTTCGCAGTACCCTGCATCACGAGCTCGAGCATGCCGTGGTAAATGATATGTTTTATGGCGGTAATGTTCAGTCCCGCTTGAGTGGCAATGCCCTCCAGATACCCCTATGGTTCAATGAAGGGATGGCCGAGTATAGTTCGCTGGGCTGGGATACCGAGACGGATATGTGGATTCGGGATGCGGTGATCAATGACTACTTACCCCCAATTCAGCGACTGGGTGGATACTTTGCGTATCGCGGGGGGCAGTCGGTCTGGAATTACATTGTTGAAGAATATGGACGCCAGAAAGTTCCTGAAATAATGCAGACCATTAAGAGTCAGCGTAATGTGGGAACGGCCTTATCGCGTACTCTTGGCTATGATATTGAAGAGCTCTCGGAGCAATGGCGCGATTTTTACAGAAAACGATACCTGCCCGAAGTAGCAAACCGGGAAGACATTGATAATTTTGGTGAATTAGTCACGGAGCGCGGAAGATATGGAAGCTATAATACCAGTCCATCTGTTTCCCCTCAGGGCGATAAAATTGCTATGATCACCAATGCCCGCGGCTATTTTGATGTGGTGGTTATTAGTGCATTGACAGGAGAAAAGTTAAAAACACTTATCAAAGGGGAGGATAACGTTAATTTTGAGGAGCTTAATATTTTAAACCCGAATTTAAGCTGGTCTCCCCAAGGCGATAAAATTGCCCTTTCGTCTAAGTCCAAGGGTAATGATCATTTGGCGATCGTAGACTATAATACCGGGGAAGTGCAGATGATCCAGTTCCCGCGGTTAGATGCCATTGGTTCGGTTGCCTGGTCGCCGGATGGGAATAAGATTGCTTTCGACGGAAATATTGGACCCTTTCAGGATATATATGTCTATAACCTGCAGACAGAAGAGTTCAGTAATGTGACCAATGATGTTATTTCCGATATGAATCCGGCCTGGGGCGGAGATTCAGAGACTATCTATTTTGTGTCTAACCGGGGCGATCAGGTAGATTTAAACAGCGTTAAAAATACGAGCCGACTATTGTTAACGGATGACATGTACAGTTCAGATATTTATTCGGTAACAATAGGAGATTCACAGGCACAGCGTCTAACAAGAACTCCTCGGTGGGATGAAAAGCAGCCGGTTACCACACAAGGTGGGCAGCTGTTCTTCGTTTCTGATGAAAATGGAATTCCCAATGTATATCAGATGGACCTGGAGGATCGAACAACGACCCCCCTCACGAATCTACAGACCGGCGTTATGCAAATGTCAGTTAGCTCAGATGGCAGCCGGTTAGCCGTAAACTCTATCAACGAGGGAAACTTGGATATTTTCTTGATCCGTTCCCCTATGGCCCGGGCCAAGGAGCAGTCGCTGGAGCAAAACCAGTGGGCCCAGCGACGGGCTTCGGAAACACAGGCGGAACGCGTGCCTGCTACCGAATATGTGCAGGAAAGACTTCGTACCTCATCACTTAGCGAAGTCCCTCTTACGGAAAATGTTGCCGATCAGCTCGTAGATCCGGAACCCAAAGAAGCGGTCGTGGATACGGTGGCCCAAGCTCAGCCGGATACGGTGGAAGCCGATACCACACAGGAAGAAGTGGATCCCGAGAATATAGACTTTAGAAATTATGTCTTTGATTCTTCTGTAGAAGAGGATTCGGTATTTGCTGCCAAATATCTTGATGAATCAGTGTTCGACATAGAGGGCAACCAAACAGATGACGGACGGTATGTTCCCCGGGAGTATCGCCTGAAATTTTCCACTGACCTGGTCTATGCCGGGGGGAGCTTTTCAACTTATTATGGAACCTATGGACTTACCCAGATCGTCTTTAGCGATCTTCTTGGAAACCACCAAATAGCATTTGGCAGTAATTTGAATTTAGATCTACGTAACAGCAGTTACTTCCTGCAGTACGGTTATATGGAGAATCGGGCAAACTGGATATTTAATTTTTTCCATAATGCCAGTAATTTCCAGGACTTTAGCGGTCGGTTATATCGCTTCCGTTCGTATGGCGGGGCAGTTAATATGCGGTACCCAATTGATAAATTTCGGCGGGTAGATGTAGGGTTATCAGCCGTGGGTTTAGCACAGGATTTCTCAATTGCTTTTACCGACAGCACTCGCAACGAGACTTCCTCTTTTCTTTATCCGCAAGTTACCTTTACCAGCGATAAAACACTGCCGGGGCAGATTACTCCTGTCGGAGGACACCGGTATGCCGTTAGCCTGACCGCCAGTCCACCTATTACCAGCGAAACGTTGCGCTTTGCTTCGATACTCGGAGATGTGCGCAAGTATATTAATCTTGGATCGAGATACTCCCTTGCATTTCGCGGCTCGGGAGCGGCTTCTTTCGGACGCGATTCCCAAACTTATTTTATGGGAGGTATGCTGGGCTGGATTAATCAAAAATGGTCCGGACGATCCATACCGTTAGATCGTTTGGGGGATACCTTCTTTACCCTGCCGGCTCTTCCGCTGAGGGGACATCCCTATAATTCAATGTACGGCGATCGCTTTAGCCTGGTGAATGCAGAATTTCGTTTTCCGCTTTTTGCGGCAATTCTACCCGGACCGATACCGATTATTCCCCTTTATAACTTAACGGGAGTGGCCTTCCTTGATGCCGGTATGGCATGGGGACAGGAGGTGCCGTATGAGGCCAACTTTTCGGATGGAGGCACACTAGAGTACGCAACCAATCCTGCGGAACTGAATTTCCAACTGCAAAAATTGGAAAGCAAATACTATGATGGACAAACGGGAGGAGAGCCTCTAGATGAACGTCCTGCTGATTTTGAGACCAATCCCGACAGGTATGCTGAGCTGCCCTATGAACGCGGTGATATTTTAATGGGCGCCGGTTTTGGATTGCGCACAATTCTGTTTGGTTTCCCTCTGCGTTACGATGTCGGCTGGCCCTACTATCGTGATGGATTCGGCAGTGATCCTATTCACTATGTAACCATCGGTATTGATTTTTAGCGTTGGTGGCAAGGAACGGTTTCTAAAGAACTAAGCCTGCAGGGAAGAAAGGGGATATTTGCCTTCAAAAACGAACTGTGCAGGCCCTTCCAACTGTAAGTCTGAATAGGATTCATTGGATGAGTCGTATGAAAAATAGATATTCAACCGGCCGCCTTCCGTTATGACAGACAAAGGCTGTATGTCTTCTTGTTTGTCATCCTGCAGATGATGCCAGACAAGGGCAGAAGCAAGAGCGCCGGTCCCGCAAGCTAGCGTCAGGTCTTCGACCCCACGTTCGTAGGTCTGCAGCTTTAGCTCCCTCTCGTTAACTCCGGAAATGAAATTTACATTCGTCCCCTTTGGCTGAAATTCCTGATGGTAGCGCAGTTTCCTTCCCTCGATCGTCAGTTGCTCGAATTGGTCGAGTTTTTCATCTTCAACAACCGTAACAATATGTTCGGTGCCGGTATGGAGCTTAAAAATTGTTTGGCCTTCGATTCTTAATTCTTCAATAGAGGTCTGAGCCGGGAAGGTAAGGCGTACCTTTTGTTGATCGAATACCTCCGCCTGATAAATATTTTTATGTACGCTAAAGGTATGGTTCCGATCAAATCCAAGCTTATGGGCAAACAAGGAGAGGCAACGCCCTCCATTTCCACACATCCCGGCATCGCTGCCGTCCGGATTGCGATAAAACATTTGAAAATCTGCTTCCTCCATATCCGAGGGGAAAAGTACTAGTAATCCATCGGATCCAATACCAAATTTTCGATCACAGATCTGGGGCGTCCATTCAATGAGCTCTTCTTTTGAAAACCGTAGGTTGCGATTGTCTATAACCACAAAATCGTTTCCAGCCCCCTGCATTTTTGTAAATGGGATAAATGTAGATTGAGTATCCATGACTAACCGGAGAGTGCGGGTAAATGTTTATGATTTTCATTATCGGGAATGACGAGATCCAGGTCACGCATCAACCGAGAGAAGCGAAAGGCCAGTACCGTAAAAACATATTTGGCCTGCACGTTTTGATAAATCATCGGCTTGCACCGGTTTACCTCTTCGATCATTTCCTCCAAGCGGGCATCATTCAGCGTTTCGCAAAATTTTTGGATTACTTCCAGCTGACCGGCATTGGTAATCAGCGAACTGTTCTCGGTAGAACGATAAACGAGAAGATCGCGTAGAAACACCTCCAATACATTTAAAATGGAAATTTGTCCTTCTATATTTTGCTGGCTCTGCCAATCCTGAGCCGTATCGGTAATCTGGACGGCATCCTGCATATATGAAGCACGAAGGTAGTTGACGATTTCTTTTCTCAGGCTCTTAAGCTGACTCACATCAAAGAAACGAGTCATTGCATAATTGCCTCCCGATACCCGGGAAAGATAGTCCGCATCATCTTCAGATAGTCCGTCATACGTAATAAGCGCCTGTTTGATTTCCCCGGTTTTCAAAGCTGATAGCTGTATGTGTTGACACCGGGAAATAATAGTGGGAAGCAGGGCCTCGGTATGATCGGTCGTTAATAAAAAGATGAGGTCCTCAGAAGGTTCTTCCAATAATTTCAGAAAAGCGTTGGCCGCCTCTTTACGCATTTGTTCAATGCCCGTGAGAATAATGACCGTTTTTCGCCCTTCATTCGGCTTAAGACGAGCTGCCTTGCGAATATGTTCTCTGAAATAATCTATGGGATAGAAAGCCTGCAGATTTTTAGAAGCGTCGTCATCTGTCAGAGAGGGACGCAAACTAAAATCTACAATTTCGTAGGGATCGTCGCGCAACATCTCAAGGCGGGGCCGCAGTTCAGCTGATACATTCTTATTACGGACAGCACTTGTGGGCATCGGCAGAAATACATTAATATCGGGATGCGTAAACCACGATGATTTTTTTGAGAATGCCTGCCCTTTGATATCGGTAATATTGTCAATGCCGTTTATGATTTCTGCAAAGGCCAGGGCGAATGCGGTCTTGCCGATTCCCGGAGGACCGGAAAACAGGTAGGCATGGCTGATACGTTCTGATTGTATGATACGTTTTACCTGCTTTCGGGCAAACTTTTGACCCACAAGTCGTCGGTCGCCGAAATCGAATTCTAAATCTTTGTATTCAGTCATGATTAATCGTCCCAGATATAGTCAAAAAGCAAAATGCCGGCTGTTATGGTTGTTCCCACATAGCCGATGAGTGCCCAGAAATCATTGAGAAAATTCTGATTAATATCCTCAATAAGTGCTGCCTTCGTGAGCTGAACTAAAATCAGAATCAGTGGAAAGAGCAGCGGCAGGCTTAAAACGGAAAAAATAGCTCCCTTGCGGTCTGCCTGCGAAACAATCGCTGCCAGCATCGTAGCTACGCTTGAAAGTCCTGCTGTACCGAAGACTAAAACTGTGATCAGCGCCCAATGATCGGCAACGGGGATACCCAATAAAAATATATAGACTGTAAAAGTTACTAAATTTACGGTAAAGGTAAACAGGTAGTTGAAGCACAGCTTTCCAAGATATACATCCGATGCTTTTCCGTGGAGTCGAAGCAAATTAAAGGTTTGCTTATCAGTTTCCATGACAAAGGACCGGGAAAGACTCGACAATCCCGCAAATAGAATCACAATCCAAACTAATGCACTTTGTGGTTCTGCAGGCAGCTGTTCCGCCCTTAGGGCAAATAAAATTAATAACAAAGCCGCCCCTACAAATGCGAGCACGGTGTTAAAGGCATAACGCGAACGCAGCTCGGTTTGTACGTCCTTAAGCAGTATGGCAGTTATTCCACGAATAAAATTCATGAACAAAGTTTACAAAATTTGTGGGGAAGTATTAAGTCTCGGTTAAATATGAAAAATTAATGAATTAGGTTGTTAATAGACTTGTATCAGAAGCTAAACGATGCCTATATTTAAACGGCATTTGAAATAAATGAATTTAGTCAATTTTCGCATGAATATTTTCAGCTTGTTAGATACAGAGACTGTTGTACCGAACTTAGAAGCCCAAAATAAGGTTGAGATATTGGACAAGCTGGTTTCTACGCTGGAGAGTAAAATTCCGGCCGATAAAGTAGAAAAGATATTAACAGCAGTAAAAGAGAGAGAAGAAATTATGTCCACTGGTGTGGGTAAAGGATTGGCTATTCCTCATGGAAAAACATCCGCAATTGAGCAGACCTACGCTGCTTTTGCTGTTTTGAAAGAGCCTGTTGAGTATGAGGCGATTGATCAAAAACCCGTAAAAATGGTTTTTCTGCTTGTGGGTCCACAGTCAAGCAACAGCCTGCATATCAAAATGCTAAGTCGTATTTCTCGGTTAATGAATAATAGCGACTTTAGGAATCGTCTGCTTAACTGTACCTCAGCCGAAGATATTATCCAACAGTTTCAAAGTGAAGAGTCTATGACGCTCAGCGGATGACTAAATTGTAATTAATTATTTATCATATGCTTGGAAAAAAAATATGTGCCGTTGGCTTTGCTGTTTTGGCGCTACTTGCTGTTCGCCCGGCTGATATAGCAGGACAGAATATTGTTTTTTCACCGGAAATTATTCAAACCGTTGAAAATAGTCGGGCTGCCGACGCTTTTTGGTCGGTTATCGTTCGGGATTCATCAGGGACAATTTTGGAAGGCTATAACTTTGATAAGTTTGTTCGACCTGCTTCCAACTTAAAGCTCATAACCTCTGCAGTGGTTCTGGATGAACTTGGAAGTGATTTCCGATATTCTACAAAAATTTATGGAACAGGGTCTCAGGTTGGCGATAAATGGATGGGAGACATTATTGTTCGGGGGAGCGGTGACCCATCTATCAGCGGGACCTTTTATGATGAGGATAGATTTCATGTTTTTGACAAGTTTTTCAGGGCTCTAGATTCGCTGGAGATTAAGCATGTTGAAGGTTCACTTATAGGCAATGACTCCTACTTTGACCAAAAGCCATACCCAGAAGGATGGAGTTGGGACGATCTCTCCTTTTATTACGGAGTGGAGATTAACGCCCTTTCTTTTAATGAAAATGCAGTTGACCTAAGAGTTTACGCCCGAAACGGGATTGGAGAAAAGCCCGATATTGAGTGGTTCCCTTTTGACACCGATTACGTAGAGTTTGTCAATGAACAGGTGATCACCCCTTCATATTCTGAATATGACGAATCGTATCAGCGTATTTTGGGTACGAATACCATTCTTTTGAGAAGTTCGCTCCCCCAGGGATATGTGGAGAAAGAGTCATTATCTATTTTGGATGCTCCCCGTTTCTTTATCGATACATTCAAAAAATACCTGGAGCATGGAGGCATTACTTTTGAAGAACCTATGATGATAGAGAGCGACGCGCGCCATTGGAAAGATAACCGCTATACTGTACTTGCTTCGCATCAATCAGTGCCATTAAGCCAATTGTTGGGCGAAATGAATAAAGAAAGCAATAATTTTTATGCTGAGATGCTTCTGAAAACGGCCGCGGCAGAGCACTACAATACTTCGGGAAGTACAGAGCTGGGCCTGAGCCTGATTGAAGAATTCGTGGAAGGGATAGGGGTAAACCGGAGTAATATTGAAATAAGTGATGGTTCGGGACTTGCTTCCTCAACATTATTAAAGATGGAAGATTTGAGTAATATTTTGGTTAAAATGCAATCAAATCCACAGTTTGATGTTTATAAACAAAGTCTTTCCGTTGCAGGAAAAGACGGGACTTTAGAACATCGCTTCCGAAATACACCAATAGAAGGTAAGTTTTTTGGCAAGAGTGGATATCTTTCGGGCGTGCGCGCTTTAAGCGGATATTTAGAAGCGGAGTCCGGGCAGCAGCTGGTCGTCAGCATAGCCACCAATAACTATACTATTTCAACTTCTTATATTGACAGGATACAGGAAGATATAATTCGAAAAGTATATAAAAAATATTAGTATAGATGAGCAATCGCGAGCCAACCATAATGGTAACGGATGATGAAAAAAGCATTCGTAATTCACTGCGGGAAATTCTTGAATTTGAGGATTACCGGGTTGTTGAGGCAGAAAATGGAAATCAGGTATTCGATATTTTATCTGATGAGTCGGTAGATTTGATGCTGCTGGATATCAAAATGAAAGGGATGGACGGGATAGAGGTCCTTACCAAGCTAAAAGAGGAAGAATACCGATTTCCGGTTATTATGATATCGGGTCATGGTAATATTGAAATTGCCGTAGAGGCGACAAAAAAAGGGGCTTTTGACTTTATTCAAAAACCACCAGACCTAAATCGTCTTTTAGTGAGTGTTCGCAATGCTCTTGATCAGCAGCGACTCACCGAAGAAAACAGAAATATTCGTTCCCAGCTGCCGGAAGTCCCGAAAATTATTGGAGAAAGCCCTGCAATCAAGAAAATTAAGAAGACTATTGATAAGGTTGCCAAAACCAATTCAAGAGTCTTGGTAACCGGCGAAAATGGAACGGGAAAAGAGCTTGTTGCACGGTGGATACACGAAAAAAGCCAGCGCAGCAGTGGAGCATTTGTAGAAGTTAACTGTGCCGCCATTCCCTCGGAATTGCTTGAAAGTGAACTATTTGGACATGAAAAAGGAGCTTTTACCGGCGCGCATGATCAACGAATTGGTAAATTTGAACAAGCGGACGGGGGAACCCTGTTTCTGGATGAAATTGGGGATATGAGTGCCGATGCTCAGGCCAAGGTTTTACGGGCATTGCAGGAAAATGCAATAATTCGCGTGGGTGGAAGCAAAAAAATATCGGTGGATGTGCGGGTCATTGCCGCGACAAATAAAGATTTGATTGAAGAGATAGAGGCCGGAAACTTCAGGGAAGATTTGTACCACCGACTTAATGTTATACCAATACATGTGCCTCCGCTACGCAAAAGACGCGAAGATATTCCCGCCCTTGCCAAACGGTGGCTTGACCATCTTGCTGAAGAGGAGGTCTTGTTTTCAGCGGTATCTTTTTCCGATGAAGGACTCGAAGCGCTTAAACAACAGCATTGGTCCGGTAATGTTCGGGAATTACAGAATGCTGTGGAGCGACTGGGATTACTGGCAGAGGATGACACAATTGATGCCGAGGATGTAGAAAATATGACGCGCACCCCAAAAAAGAAGCCGGATCAAACTGATGATTTATTGGATCAGAAAACTACCTTTCAAGGTTTTAAAGAATCGGCAGAACGGTTATTTTTGCTGCGAAAACTTGAGGAAAATGATTGGAATATATCACAAACCGCCGAAGCTATTGACATTCAGCGCAGTCACATGTATAACAAAATGAAAAAGTACAATATTGAACGATGACATTTTGTGAATGTGAAGAAGACGGCGTATTTCATTGTTTTATCAAATCAAATTTAATTTTTTAGTTTTTTATTGATGTCCGCTAAAATTATTGACGGGAAAAAAGTAGCAGGAATAACCAGGGATGAAGTTCGCCAGGATGTAGAAGATTGGCTCGATGCAGGAAATCGGCCTCCATTTCTACAGGTTTTGCTAGTGGGCAATGACCCTGCTTCCAATGTATATGTGGGAGCTAAAACACGGGCATGCAAAGAAGTGGGAATTGAAACGGATACTCATCGACTCCCTGATACCGTTTCCGCTAAAGAGCTCAAGAAAACAATCCATCGGTTTAACGATGATGACTCAATAGATGGAATTTTGGTTCAGTTGCCGCTGCCTTCTCATCTTTCCTCTCATGATGTCATCGAAGCCATTGATCATAAAAAAGATGTGGATGGATTCCATCCTATGAATGTGGGACGCCTTACCGTGGGGCAGCCCAGCTTTCGTTCCTGTACACCTGCAGG
>CAYXVW010000001.1:23687-26953 GCA_964468695.1 uncultured Balneolaceae bacterium
GTTGATGTAGGTATTAACCGCGTAGCGGATGAGACTAAAGAGAAAGGATATACCTTGGTTGGAGATTGCCATTTTGAAAGCGTTCAGGAAAAAGCCAGCTGGATAACACCGGTTCCCGGTGGTGTTGGACCAATGACCGTAGCTATGCTTATGAAGAACACTCTATTGGCGGCCAAGCGGTCTATTTATCCAGAATAAATAGGATAAATGGTCTTAGGCGGTTTTCGAGAAAAAAAGTTTTGATTAACGAGCTATTTAAGGAGAGAATTCTTACTATGTTATGATTAGTGGGAAATAACCAGAAACCAAAAAAGAAGGGATGCCAATATTGAAGAACTTCCTAATTTTACATTACGGGTTTGAAAAACCTACATCAGAAGAAATGGCTGCTTGGAAAAAATGGTTCGAATCAATTGCAGATATTCAAATTGACAGAGGAGGACTTCGGGATGGTCGAGAAATTACTCAATCAGGAACCAATAATCTCCCATTCGCAAAAAATTCTATCACGGGTTACACTATTATTGAAGCAAGCGACCTTGATGAAGCAGAAAAAATAGCCAAACAATGTCCAATTGTTGATAGCACAAGGGTTTATGAAATAAACAAAGGTTAAATCACCTAACGCTGACAAGCCTCGCAATTTCCTAGCACTCCTGTAACGCACTGGGTCTGCTGGTTATGAGTCAAGTCGTTATAAACATTCATCCGGATTGTCGGGATCTAAGTGACAGGCATCCGATTGCATACCCCGGCTGAATGTTAATTCCTGATGCAATTCTCTCAATACTTCTTCGATTTCTTCCGGCGTGGTCCATATCTGATGACCATCGCTCAGCGCAGGCAATTGATTTCTGCTTAGGGTATCCGGCAGGGAGCCATTGTTGTCCACTTCCACAATTTTATGAGCGGCGACCATTTCTTTAAGCTTTTCTTCAATGCGCCTGGTAAAAGGGGTTGAGTTGTTTTTATAAAATGTAAGCATAAAATAAGTGCAAGTACTTGTTGCTCTGAGTATGTTGTTATGAAAACAATTCTATTTTACCCGCAATTCCATTTTATGCTCCCCATCGGTTGCCCCCTGACCGTATATGATTGAATTGAAGAGATATATAATCACTGCAAAACTTTTTTAAATAGGGGTGACATAACGCTGTCACTCAGGCTGATTAGGTTGGGAATGAAGATTAATTAAACTCAAAAAATCAGTTATGAATACAGCGATTAAAACTTCTCAGCAACAGACAAAAGTAAACCTTGAACCTGTACTCCAAAAAGTTATCAGGCAGGCGAAGAAAGAGCATAAAGAACTCCAGGAGATGTTTGGGTTGATGGGTTGGGGAGATTTGCCCGATGCGCTTAAAATGGAAATTAAGGACGATGTAGCCGCGATGGTTGATGAGTTGCGGGGGCAGTACTCCAGTTGCGATCCGCATGTGGAGCGTCGCCGGCAGCGCGTGGTGTACTGGGTCAATAATTTTAAGGATGATATATGTTCTTTGAAAACGGCTGTTGATGCTTTGCGTGTTCGCAGCCTGTGAACAATATTTTTTAGAAGAGAGGCAGCTTGGGCTGCAGGGAGATGTGGGCGGTTTCTGCTCTACAGATTTTTTTGCAAAAACTGTTAAGCAGGTCGTCCACATTTTTTTTATCTTTGCCCAAACCTGAATCCCAACGCTTGCAGATCCCAGCAATCATGGAAAATTCCTCTCCTTTTGATCGCATTACACGTCAAGGATTAACATACGATGATGTCCTTTTAGTACCGGCATATTCACAGATTCTTCCGCGTAATGCGAACACCAGCGTCAATCTTACCTCGAACTTAACTCTCAATATACCTGTCATCAGTGCGGCGATGGATACCGTTTCTGAATATCGCTTAGCAATCGCCCTGGCCCGGGAGGGAGGCATTGCCATGCTCCATAAAAATATGTCCATCGAAGATCAGGCTGACCATGTGAGAATGGTCAAACGGAGTGAAAGCGGAATGATTGTTGACCCGGTAACGCTGGATGAGGATTCTACGGTTCGCAAGGCCCGTGCATTGATGAAGAAGCATAAAATTGGCGGGATTCCGATTGTAGAGGAGGATAATACGCTGGTCGGCATTGTAACCAATCGCGATCTGCGTTTTGAGCACTATGTGGATAAGAAGCTGAGTACTATTATGACCCGGGATAACTTGATTACGGCCCGCGAAGGAACAACGCTGGAAGAAGCAGAAAAGCTACTGCAGGAACACAAAGTAGAAAAGCTTCCTATTGTTGACGAAAATAATAAGCTGGTGGGGCTTATCACCTTCAAGGATATTGAAAAGAAAATGAATTTCCCTCATGCCTGTAAAGATGATATGGGGCGGCTTCGCGTTGGCGCTGCAGTAGGGGTCACCTCTGATACCATGGATCGGGTTGCTGCGCTGGTTGAATCCGGTGTTGATATTATTACCATTGATACGGCACACGGCCATTCTAAAGGTGTTTTGGAGATGGTAAAAAAAGTTAAATCTGCTTATCCGGATCTGGATCTTATTGCTGGAAATATTGCCACCCGAAATGCAGCTGAGGCTCTGGTGGAAGCCGGAGCAGATGTCCTCAAAGTAGGTGTGGGGCCCGGATCTATTTGTACAACCCGTGTTGTAACAGGGGTGGGGGTACCGCAGCTTAGCGCGGTCATGGAAGTCGCTGAATACGCCCAAAGTGCCAATGTAGGTCTTATCGCTGACGGAGGTATTAAGCAGACAGGAGATATTCCCAAAGCGATAGCGGGAGGAGCCGATGCCGTAATGATGGGTTCCATGTTTGCCGGTGTGGATGAAAGTCCCGGCGAAACCATTATTTATGAATCCCGAAAGTATAAATCATATCGGGGCATGGGCAGTATCGGAGCGATGGAGAAAGGATCTAAGGACCGTTATTTCCAGGATGTAGAAGATAATATTAATAAGCTTGTACCGGAAGGTATAGAGGGACGTGTTCCCTATAAGGGACACCTGAGCGAAGTAGTGCATCAGATGGTTGGCGGACTTCGGGCTGCAATGGGATATACAGGAGCGGAAAATATTTCTAAGCTTCAGCAGGCTGAATTTGTTCAGATATCAGCTGCCGCCTATAAGGAAAGTCACCCTCACTCTGTTCAAATTACCAAAGAATCACCGAACTATTCGGTCAGCTAAAAGGATTGTTATTTCCGGACCGTATACAGGGCTCCGAGCCCTAAGAGTAAAAATAGGAGGTGAGGCAAAAGAGCCGCAAGAAGAGGTGACA
>CAYXVW010000001.1:26963-36908 GCA_964468695.1 uncultured Balneolaceae bacterium
ACCTTCATCATCGCCAGGTAGAGGAAACTGACTGCCAAACCGGCCGCAATATAAAATCCTTTACCTCCCTGACGTCGAACAGAGGCTATGGAGAAACCGACAATAATAATTACAATTATTGAAAAGGGATAGGCATATCGTCCGTATAGCTGAACTTTGGGAGTCCCCACATTACCAGCGCCGCTCCGTTCGATAGACTGGATATACTTTCGGGCCTCCGGATAGGTAAGTTGATAAATATCAGAGGTGGTACGAGCCAGATCCTGGGGGTAGATACTGAATGTAGTATCCATTGAATCAATACTCACATATTCATAACCGGTGGATGTAAAAATGCGTTTATCAATATCTCTCAAGGCCCATTGTTTCTTTTCTTCTTTCCAGTTCATCCGCTGGATATAAAGGGTTTCTTTTATACTGTCTGCCGCGAAGGTTGTGACATCTACACGGTAGGCGGTGTTCTCATTGGCATTATAGTATCCAATCTTTAAAATAGACTGTTCCGATTCCTGTCGGAAAAGCCGGTTGCTGTCTATCTTTTCCGACTTCCCCTGCAAGTACTTCGATTCAAATTCTATCCGTTTTTCGTTTGCGTCGGGGATAAGAAATCCATCCATATAACTTATGGTAGCCGTCATTATGAAGGCAAATATCAGGTAAGGTACCAGCAGTCGATACAGGCTGACTCCGGATGCCTTAAGTGCGGTGATTTCAAGCCTTTCAGACATTTGCCCGGTAAGATAGAGACAGGCTATAAATATAGCGAGGGGACTGATTAATCGAATAATCTCCGGTATATAGTTCAGGTAATACACCCCGAATATCTCGGCAAAGGTAGCTCCCCGGTCCGTAAAATCTTCGCTGTGCTCCGAAAAGTCGATAACGATAAAGATAAATACCAATACCATCAGCACAAAAATAGTGATGGTAAAAAGGCGTAATAAGATATATTTATCAATCTTTTTTATCACGGTTGCTCCACAGGTTTGATAACTTAAAAGGAGTAGAAACTCGAATAACTAAATAGGTTCCAATAATACCTAAAAGTATATTGGAGAACCACATTCCGGTGCTGGGAGCAATAAAAAGCCGGTCGGCCAGCTTTTCTCCCTGTATTATAGATATCCAATAAAAGGTTAAGAAAATAGTACCGATCAGGGCAGCATAGCCCAGGTTTCCTTTCTTGGTATACATTCCGATAGGAGCCCCCAGCAACACAAATATAATACAGGCTACAGGAATAGAAAATTTCTTATGTATCTCCACCATAAATTGGGCAATTTTGTTAATTCGCCAATCGATATCCGAAATAATATTTTCAAAAAGAGAGCGGTAATTGCGCAACTTGGATACAGTCATACTTTGCAGCGTTTGCTGGTCGGATTCCGATTCAAGTGTATTGAGAACAACAAAGCGGCTGTCATAGGTAGGTTGCTTTATTGAATCTGGCTGAGATCCTAATCGTCGGGCATATTGAGATTTCTCTTCATCTACATGAATGGGGGGAACAATATAGCTATTGCTATTTATGACCTGTTGTTTTTGATCATTAACTTCTCGTTTTAGTGAGTCTACCACCGCTTGCATAGCCTGTACATCCATGGTACGATCGTTGCGGGAACGATCCTGGGGGTTGGACCGGGAAAAGGAGAGATCAGATAAATCGAAACTGATGCGATAGCGGTCAAAGGCCGTTTCTTCTAGAACAGTAATCTTCCGTCCCTCTTCGCGGCGATCCAGGTACCGAAGTATTGAGCCCTCGCGAAGAAAGAGCGTCATGGTTTCACCGTTATGCTCGCTTACTAGTTCACCTCTTTTGGCTTTAATAAGGGCTTCTTTGCGGTTGTCGTCGGGATGCTGGAAGATGGTGACATCATGAAGAGAGTCAGATTCATTGGTCATGTCCTGAACCAGGAAAGTATATCCGTCAATTCCTTCATAGAATTCTCCCGGTTTGAGGTCGAATCCGGGTTTTTTCATTCGGATGTCTATGAACAGGGAACGGGCACGCTGGTTGGCATCCGGTAATACGTCGTTTGAGAACCAGACTAAGAAAATAGAAAGAATCGTACCTACAATTAAGACGGGCTTGATAAGCTGGAAGGGATTTACACCGGCTGCCCTGAGGGCTGTTAGTTCATTTAATTCGGTTATTTTTCCAAAAGCCATCAGGCAGGCAACCAATACGGCCATAGGTATGGCCAGTACTACCATAGAGGCTAAATTTGTAAGAATAAGCTCTACAATGACGCCAAAAGGAAGCCCCTTGCCGACCAGCAGATCGATGTATAAAATCAAAAACTGCATCAGCAGGAGGAACATCAGGGTAAAAAAGCAAAAGATAAAAGGCCCTGAATGTCGCTTTAGGACATCAAGTTGTAGTTTATTAGGTAAAAAACGCATATAATAAATTCATTGAACGAACTCTAAATTAGGCCTATACTTGTACTATACAAAATGGCCTACTGATGAGAGCAGTAAAAACTCAACTTTTGAGAAAAGAAATTAACTATTATTATCTTCACAGGCACAATTTAGCATTTTTTAATTTTTAAAAAAGAGGAGCTGCGTATAGAATAGCGTTACGATTGATTTTGGATCAACACATCATAGGAAATTATTGTAAAACTATACGTGCAGCTCAGTACAAAAATATTTTTTGTTACGCTGTTCTTTCTGTTCATAGCCGGCGTTACGTCTGGTTCAAGTCAGGATAATAAAAAAGAACAGCAGCTTCTACAGCCGATACTCTCTTCGGCCGTACAGGATACGCTGCCATATCTATCCCAGCCCCGAAGAGTTAATCATGCGTTTTGGGAAGTGCCTCCGAGCCTTTTTTATATTCGGCTGCCTCAGGAAGAATTTTCTGTGCGGCGCGATTCATTAGGTACCTATATAAGCCGCCGGATGTTATATCAACATCCGATTTCACTTCCCTACGTAATGGATTTTGATGAGTATGTCCGGCAACATCGCCAGCAATCCGTACGGGAAAATTGGAGCCGGTTGTTACAGGAACAAACCTCAGAGGGACTCAAGGGAGGATTACTGGATTTTAGTGTGGATCTCCCCGGAGGCGAAGAATCCACTTTTTCTACTATTTTTGGCCGCCCGGAGGTAAATTTGTCTATCAATGGAACCGCAAATATGAATGTTGGGGCTTCTATTCGAAAGACGGAAAATCCCAATATACCGGCCGATCAGCAGACACAGATCGTTCCTACTTTTGAGCAAAGCCTGCAGCTCAATATCCAGGGGACAATCGGGGATAAACTCTCAATACAAACCGACTGGGATACCGAACGGGCCTTTGATTTCATGAATCGGGTGAATATAGTCTATGAGGGTTATGAGGATGAGATCATACAGCGGCTTGAGATGGGGAATGTCTCAATGCAAACTGGAAATTCCCTAATTCGTGGGGGTAGCGCACTTTTTGGAGTAAAGTCTGTCGTTCAGCTGGGATCCCTGGAACTTACTTCCGTTCTCTCACAGCAAGAGGGGGAAGAACAAACGGAGACCATAACCGGCGGATCGCAAGAGAAGGAAATTAATATACGTCCGATAGATTATGAGGATGACCGCCATTTCTTTTTGGATTTTTTCACTCGTCAGGAATATGAAGGAAATGTTTCAAATCCCCAGCAATTGGGACAAGCGCTCCAGCTAACCGAAGTTAACGTTTGGGTATTGCGGGAGTCTTCACAGTCTGAAGAGGGAGAACGTCAGGCCATAGCACTGGGTGAGCTCGGTGTTATAGAAAATGCTGATGGGAATTATGCACCTCCGAATGAGGAGGGAGATATTTTCCCGGAAGGACTCCTTGACCAGTATAGAGACCCTTCACAGGGAGTTTCTGCCGGAGACCTAAACGCTGATCCGACTGCTTTTGTGGAGGGGTATTTCATTCCCTTACAGGAGGGGACAGACTATGAGCTCAATCGCTCTCTTGGATATTTATCATTAAAGCGGAATTTAGCCTCACGTCAGGCTTTGGCAATCTCGTTTAAATATATTGATCCCCAGAGTGGTCAAACGGTGAGTGTCGGTGATATAAGTCCGGGTGGGGGAAATCGTATCTATCTTAAACTCATTCGGCCCCAGACACTAACGACCGATAACTATCTTTGGGATTTAATGATGAAAAATGTGTATTCCATTGGTGCGAATAATTTAACGCCGGATGGGCTGGATATCGATATCAAATATACCGAGCAAAATGTGCCGGCCAGCTCGCTGCCGGGTCGGAGTTCTATTCTGCTCCAGGATTTAGGGTTGGATAGGGTTGACCGGCAGGGGAGCTTAAATCCCGATAATGAAATTGATTTCAGTACCAGTGTGCTAAATCCCAATACCGGACGAATTGTATTTCCCTATTTGCAGCCGTTCGGAGATCGGATTGTTACCCTTCTGGAAGAGAGCGGCGCTACACAAGATCAAATTGAAAACCTGGCTTATGATGAATTATATATCGAGCGAAAAGACAATGCGGCCCAAAGTGCTAAAAATAATTTCTATCTGATGAGCGGAGAGGCCCAGGGAGCTATTTCAGCCAGTTATAGCTTGGGATATTCCTTGGTTGAAGGTTCGGTAAACGTCTATGCCAATGGGCGGGAACTGCAGGAGGGAACAGACTATGCTGTGGATTATTCTATTGGCAGCATTACCATCTTAAATGAGCAGTATTTACAGCGGGGACAGGAAATTCGGATTGAATATGAAAATAACCAGATCGCCCGGATAGGTCAGAAAAACTTTACGGGAGTCCGGGCTCAATATAGCATATCTGATAACATAAATCTGGGAAGTACCTTCTTCAATTTAAAAGAGAAACCCCTGCAAGATAAAATTCGTATTGGGGATGAGCCTGTGAATAATTCGGTGATTGGCCTGGATGCAAATGCCCATTTTGATGCACCGTGGCTGAGCCGCATGCTCGATCAATTTCCCTTATTACAAACCAAAGAGCCTTCTGCTATTACTTTAAGTGGAGAATTTGCCCAGCTGAACCCCGATGTATCACGAACGGGCGCTGTTAATGATGCCATTGATGACAACAGGTTGTTTGAGGACGAAAAAAACGGCCTTTCATTTATCGACGATTTTGAAGGTTCGGATATCAACCTCAGCTTTATGAATCCCTCTCAATGGAAGCTGGCAGCAGCTCCGGCTGCCGTACCTGGCTATGAACCCGATGAAGCGATTTTTGAAGAGGATTCGACTTCTAATCCGATGCAAAGTTTGGCGGACAAGATAGCCCGTTCCGATTTACGCAGTACTTTTGCATGGTACAGTATCCCCCAGAACATTGACGAGATTCTTGACGATGCGGAACGCACCCCTGAATCTCAGCGGGTAAAGGTAACAGATGTGTTTCCTAATCGGGATGTACTTACGGAAGAAAACTTCATCCGCACGCTGGATGTCCATTATAATCCAACAGAAAGGGGACCATACAATTATAATAACAATTTGAGAAATCTCCTTCAGGATGAGTCGTCTCGAACCTGGGGGGGAATGACCACCACCTTACCGGCTGGTCAGGAAGATTTAACCCAAAACAATATTGAGTTTTTGGAGTTCTGGGTTCAGTCTGTTTTGCCTGATGGCCGGACGCCTACGGTTCAGGATCTCCAGGATTATGAAGGGGAAATTTACATCGATGTGGGCGTCGTATCAGAAGATGTGGTGCCAAACTTTAAAAACAATACCGAAGATGGATTGGCTCGCCGCCCGGATGATTTGGAACCGGACAATCCCGCCAGTAGTATCCGGTCATATATTCCCGTTCCTCCACCGGCGCCGGAAGGACAGTTCTCCAATGAGACGCGAGCCCTGGAGGATGTGGGACTGGATGGGGCTCCTAACGTTGAGGGCATGAATAATAGAAATGAGCAGACCCTTTTTGCTGACTTTATCAATAACATGCAGGCTCAATATGGGAGTAATAGTCCCGAATTTGAGGCTATAGAGAGTGATCCATCCAATGACGATTATATATATTACGGGGAGAGCCAGATTGGTGAGCTGATGCTTCATGAGCGTTTTCATCGTATGTATGGATATCATGATGGGAATTCTCCGGCTAACCGGGAAGATAAACGGGCCGTAACAAATACACCGGATACGGAAGGACTGATCACCCCTTCCAATGTAGAACAGAACAACAAATACTTTCAATATCAGGTGGACTGGAATCCCGCCGAGGTGGATGACATTGATGTCGGCACGGAAGGAGACTATATCGTAGATAAAGTGGATGGTCCTAATCAGCAGGACCGTTGGTACCAGGTGCGTATTCCGCTTAAGGACTGGATTCGTAAAGTCGGTGGTATCGAAGATTTTCAGAACATCTCTTACATCCGGGTGTGGATGTCGGGCTATGAGAAGCCTTTTACATTGCGTTTTGCTACTTTTGAACTGGTAGGCAGCCAGTGGCGTAATGCCGATAATGTGGAACAAGAGCAGGGACCTCAGCAGGGAGAAATGGATATTTCTTCCATTAATATTGAGGAGAACAGCCTGCGCCGTCCTATTCCATATCGCCAGCCCGAGGGTGCTATCCGCGAAACAAACAGAAGCCGCCAGCGTCAGACTATTGCCAATGAGCAATCTATTGCATTGGGAATAGATAACCTCGGTCCCGGAGAACTTAAAATGATAAAGCGCATCTATCCCGGCGGACTTAATATGGTTCATTATTCAAATGTGCGCATGTATGTTCACGGGGAAGGATATGACAACCGGAGCGATGCGGAGCTCGTTGTTCGGTATGGGACGGACTTGACGAATAACTACTACGAATATCGCCAGCCCATAAGTCCTTCCGATCCCGATTACCCATACAGTTTTGAGGCGCTCAATGAAATGAGTAGCAGCGAGCTGGAGCAGGAAGCAGAAGAGGTTTGGCTCTATGAGGAGAACAGCATGAATATTATTTTGCGGGCGTTTAATGAGCTAAAGCAGCTGCGTAATCAGGAGGGGAACGATCCATCGGGGCGTTATGAACGCTCTGATCTTCTTGAGGAGGCACCGCCCGGCGCAGTGATTGCTATTAAGGGAAATCCCTCACTGGACCGCGTGGGAGAAATTGGGATTGGTATCCACAATCCTTTTGACCCGCAGAATCCTTCCGGAGGAGGAGTTTCATCGCTTGACGGACAATTTTGGTTTAATGAACTGCGCGTATCAGGTTTTGACAATCGATCTGGCTGGGCTGCCAATGCTAAAGCACGCGTGGACATGGCCGATTTTGCTTCATTCAATGCCAACTTAAATCGTGAAACGGACGGATTTGGAGCCCTTAACTCCCGCTTGGGTCAGCGACGTACCTCAGATCTTCTTTCGTATGATGTTAATTCTACCTTTAACATGCACAAATTCCTTCCGGGTCGGTTTGGATGGAATATTCCGGTAACCTTATCTACCCGCCAGTCAAATTCCACTCCCCGATACCTTCCAAACCAGGGAGATATTCGTCTTTCTGATTTCGAAAATGCCGTTTATGCACGTCAGGATATCAGCGAGGACCAAAAAGAAAGGATTATTCAGGACCGGATCAGGGAAAGCCAAACCGCAATGGAAAGTTACTCTATTAATCTATCCAATATTTCAAAATCGCGTTCAACCTCTACTTTGGCCGAATATACTTTAGACAAGACTACCCTGAATTATGTATACAATACTACGAAACGGCGTAATCCGGAATATAGCCGGCAGAACAACTGGAATTATAGGGGAAGCCTTCGCTACAACCTCAATTTTAGAAGCACACAATTATTTCGGCCATTTGATTTCCTGGGGGATATGCCGCTCCTTCATCCATTAGCTGGTATACAGTTGGGCTATACTCCGGCTTCTATAACAGCCGGGGCCAGTATCGATCGTGATTATAACGAGCGGCTTCGACGGTTTACGGCCGGCACTACCGAAAATCCCCTCCAGCAATCGCATAGCTTTACCTATGACACCCGTTTAGGGTTTGGTTATAACCTGACGCCTTCCATTAAAACCACCTTTCAGACGCAGTCGGTCTTTGATCTCTCCAGGGCTGGCATACAGGAAGATCCGGAATCAGGATCGGATAATTACCGGGTTCGATCTACCAAAAGCGTACTGCAGGATCTTGTTCTGGATACGCTTTCGGCACGTCGGAGTACCTACCAGGAGTCCTACTCTGCAAATTGGCAGCCTAACCTGAATTCAGTTGAGCTCATCAGCTGGATTGATTATTCATCCAACTACAGCGGGGGATACCAATGGAGAAACAGTCCTGCTGGATCCCGTTTGGGGGCAAATCTCTCTAACAATTTGAGTCTCAACCAATCCCTTGATTTCGATATACAGGAATTACTGGAACGCATGGGATGGTATAATGATCTTACAGCATCAACAAATAGTAATAGCCGATCCGAATCTGATAATTCAGACGGAGGATTGGCTGCTCTTGGCCGGGAAAGCCTGCAAGCGATCCTGAGCATTGAATCACTGGATGTTAGCTTTAATATCTCCAAAAACGCAATGCAAAGCGGTTATGACGGGGGATCCCAGTTTTTTCAAATGTTCAATCGGGGTGGAAGTCAATTTTCCCCTCCTTTTTCTTACCGCACAGGGTTGACCGACCATATAGGAAGCGATCGGTTAATCAATAATCCGGGTGGCAGTACGCTTCAAATACCGTCTAATCGTAACTTATCAGATGATTTGAGGATTGAGACACGCCTCAGACCGTTCCAAAACCTGACTATCGATTTTACCTGGAATGCAGAATGGAATAAAACAGATACGGAGTCTATTTCTCTTCGTCCCAACGGGGAAAGAAGTACGGTCCGCAATCAAAGCGGGCAGGTAAGATCCAGTGTATGGGCGCTCGGCGAGGGATACAGAGGGTTTTTCCGCAGGCAGTTACAAACCGCTTTTGATGATATAAACGCTCAGAACGGGATCATATCGGATTCAACCGGTAACAACGACGGACGTTCTGTATTGGGGAAAGCGTCTCTGCAGGAAGATTTTCGAAAAGCGTACCTGGGAATCGGGACCGGGGCAATAGGCGAACGCAGCTTTATGCCGTTTCCGCTTCCCGATTGGCGCATTACATGGTCGGGCATAGAAACGTTTCTCCCTTTTGGGGAAGATATAATGAGCCGGGCTTCCATTACGCATAATTATAGTGGTTTATACCGATTGGGCTGGACATTTAATGCAGATCAAAATCTTTTGTCGGGTATCTCATTGGGCAATTATTCCGTTCAAAACAGGCGCCCGGAGTACGAAGCCAACACCATCAATATCGAAAAACGTTTTAGTCCGCTGGTGGGGCTGAATGTGACCTGGATTTCGGGATTGCGATCAAATATACAGTACGAGTACAGCAAGCTGACCAGCCTTTCGCTTTCCAATACCTCGGTTATAGAGCGACTATCGCGTGGACTGAGATTCTCCTTTGCCTATACCATGCGTGATTTTAAGCTTCCACTTTTTCCCCGCATTGACAATGCTGTAGATATTACACTCAACGGGAGTTTTATTGAGGATGAAGAGAAAAAGTTTGTACTTGATTCCGATCTTGAAGATGTCCTGGAAGGCGATTTAAGCACTCTTCCCACCGATCCGGACCAATATGATTTTGCCAGTAGTTTTACGGGGGGACAGTCACGGTTCAACGGTTCTGCGGTTGTGGGGTATCGGTTCTCCCAAACCATACGAGCTAATTTTGAATACACCTATAGCCGCCTTATTCCAAAGTCCTCGAATATTTATGCCCGAACCGATCACGACATTCGGTTTAATATTGTCATGTCTATCCAGTCGGATTAGGAGAGTTGAAGCTTTAATAACAATTGCATACGGTCATCCCCTTAATAACAGTAAAAAGAACTGTGAGTATCCCCCCTTCGATGTACAGACCGGACACATCCTTTACAGGTGTTCGGGGACATCCTT
>CAYXVW010000002.1:0-25734 GCA_964468695.1 uncultured Balneolaceae bacterium
CTGGTAGCATGAGTGGGTTGCATGGAAGCGATGATATCAAGCGATTTAAAACGAGAGATATCCTTCTCCGCGACAATTTGGGCGTGTTCAATGCGGTGGCGAAGCCCTTGATTACCTAAACTGTCTTTTACAGATTCAAACGCATTTAATACCACCCGATTGGCCCGATCTCCTATAGCATGCACATTTGCTTGATAACCTGCCGAGGCAGTTTTTAAAATCTGATTGGTCATCTCTTCCTCAGAAGCAAAAAGCAGTCCTCTGTTATCCGGTTCATCACTATACGGTTCTATCATTGCAGCTCCCCGGCTGCCAAGGGCTCCGTCGGCGTAAATCTTCACACTTCGCAATGCCAGCATATCCTGCTTATAAGACGGGATAGGCCCTTTCTGTGCCAACATATCAAAGGTAGCACCTGCCCCGGAAATCATTCCATAGATACGAGTTGTAAGATGGCCCGAGTCTGCAACCGATTTATAAAGCTGCCAATCTCTTACGCTAACGCCCGCATCATGAACGCTTGTTAAACCATGACTGCGCATCTGCTGGAGCGCATTATTAAAAGCCAATTTTCGTTCACGGGTGGTGGGCTCTGGAATTTCAGAAGCTATAAGATCCATGGCGGCATCTACAAAGATGCCCGTTGGCTCTCCATTTTCATTACGTATAATCTCTCCTCCCTGAGGTGCGTCGGTCTCAGCGGTAATTCCGGCCAATTCCATTGCCTTGCTGTTGGCCCATCCGGCATGGCCGTCCACCCGAGTCAACCAGACAGGGCGTTCATTTTCAATTTTGTCTAGCTCTTCGGCTGTTGGGAACCGATTGATATCCCAGTGTGTATGATTCCATCCCCGCCCTTCAATCCAGTTCAGATCGGGATAATCAGATGCATATTCTTCAACCTGTCTCAAAGCCTCTTCAAGGGAAGCGGTACCTGCTAAATTCACGTGTATCTGTTGGAATCCCAATCCCATTACATGGGCATGTGCATCAATAAGACCAGGCAACATTACCTTTCCTTTCCCATCAATGATTTTAATATCCCCAGCATCGTCAAAAGTTGTATCGGTATAAACATCTACTACTTTTCCTTCTTCAAAAGCTATGGCTGAAAATTCCCTGAGGGTATCCTCATAAAAAGTATAACCGGTTACATTTTGAATTACCGTACGATCCATATCATTCTGTGATTGGCAGGAAATAGCTGCGATTGCCAGTACGACCAGAAAAAAGCAATAATATTTAAATATTGATGACATTAATTAAATGGTATAAAGTTTTTTAAGTATTAAATTAAAAAATGCTGAGGCCTGCCCTGTTTTCCCATTGCTCTAAAATCGGAATCAGGCCCCGGGGAGCAAACGGAATATCGCGCAGCTCTTTTATGGGCATCCACTGCAGATCTTCAATGAGCTGTTCCTCCGTCTCCAACTCAGGATCAGAGCCTAAACTTGCCTTCCCTTCAGCATCATTAACTTCAAAATAACACTCCACGGCATGGTAAGGATCTTCCATCAGCTCATTTACATACAATAAATTCCCGACCTCGACGCTAATATTGGCTTCTTCCCGAAACTCTCTTTTTACTCCATTTTTAAGAGATTCACCGAATTTAATCTCTCCACCCGGAGGCATCCAAACAAGCTGGTTAATAACGGGGGAATGTATCTTAATTAAAAGGATAGCAGAATCTCTGACCAGCAATCCACAGGCACGTAACCGCAGACGCTCACTAAATGGAGAACTGGAGATATCCATCAGGCTTCACTGACCACCACCTTCTCTCCCGTTATTGGAACATTTAAATCATGTTCTTTGGCATATTCCAGTCCGGCCTTTACAAAATCGACAAACAGGGGCTGAGGATTATTTACGGTGGAACACAATTCAGGATGGAATTGTACCCCTACATACCACGGATGATCTTCTAACTCTATGATCTCAACGAGATCACGCTCGGGATTAAAACCAACGAGTTTCATTCCGTCTTCCACCAATTTATACCGGAGATTATTATTCACCTCGTAACGGTGGCGGTGGCGTTCTTGAAAAAGCTCTTTCCCATAGGCTTTATACGATTTAGAATCTTGTTTTATCTTACAATCATACAAGCCCAGACGCATTGTCCCTCCCTTGTCTTCTATATCTTTCTGATCAGGCATCAAATCGATAATAGGATACTCGGTATCTTCATCGAATTCTGTACTGTTGGCATCAGTCCAGCCACATACATTTCGGGCATATTCAATGACTGCGCACTGCAAGCCCAGACAGATACCGAAAAAAGGAATATTATTTTCGCGGACATAGGTAATGGCTGCCAGTTTACCTCTGATACCGCGTCCCCCAAAGCCGGGAGCTACCAAAACACCGGATACATCTTTTAGCTTGTCGGCAACATTCTCAGGAGTTAGATCATCCGATTGGAGCCACCGAATATTAACCTTACAATCATTGACGGCGCCGGCATGTATAAATGCCTCTACAATCGATTTATAGGCATCATGGTGCTCCACATATTTACCCACCAACGCAATATCTATACCATTGGATGGATTTCGTACAGCTTCAACAAAACCAATCCACTGATCCAGTTCAGCATCCCCGGCTTCAATATCCAGCTTTTTAATCACTCGCTCATCGAGTCCCTCACCCTGCATCAATAACGGTACTTGGTAAATACTTTCCGCATCGAGCGAAGCGATCACATCCTCATTCTCAACATTACAGAATTGAGCAATTTTATTGCGGATATCCTGATCCAGCTCATACTCCGAACGTGCGACAATAATATCGGGCTGTAGTCCACTTTCGGAAAGCGTTTTAACGGAATGCTGTGTAGGCTTCGTTTTCAATTCGCGTGCCGCAGAAAGATAAGGAACCAGTGTTAAATGGATGGAAAGCGTATTTTTTCGACCCACATCATAACGCAACTGGCGTACGGCTTCAATATAGGGCAAGCTTTCAATATCGCCTACTGTCCCACCGATCTCTACAATTACAATATCATAGTCACCGGATTCTCCCAGGGCCAGAATATGTGATTTAATTTCATCAGTAATATGTGGGATAACCTGTACTGTCTTACCAAGGTAAGCCCCCTGACGTTCTTTGGATATCACATCATTATAAATGCGGCCAGTTGTTACTTTATTTTTCTGTGACTTTTTCATTTACATAAAGTGCTTATTTTGGCCGTGTACAAGTTCTGTCTCGGCCACATCTTCAGTTACATATACTTCTCCGTGCTCATAGGGATTCATTGTACCCGGATCAACGTTAATATACGGATCCAGTTTTTGTACTGTGACACGAAGTCCCCGCGCCACCAAAAGGCGCCCTAAAGATGCACAGATGATTCCTTTGCCAAGTGAAGACGTAACTCCTCCGGTTACGAAAATGTATTTTGTGGACATGAAAGCATTTATTAATTAGGGAAAAGTAAAAATAGAAGGTTTCCGCTCAGCATTCAAACCTTAAACAGTTTTTTTTAAGATTTTATTCTTTTTCCTGAAATTCTGCGGCTACTTCTTTTAACAAGTCCGGTTTATTGGTAAAAATCCCGCTGACTTCCGCATCCAGTAACCTACGCATTCTGCGTGGCTGATCAACCGTATAAATAAAGTGAGGAATATTATGCTCCTTAAGCTCGCGACTCCATTTCTTCTTAAACTGATTATAACTACAGTTAAAAGCATCAACTCCATACCTCCGAATGAGTTCAACCGGAGACATGTTTTCCGACTCGGAGCGGTTGTATAGCAAGGCCACCGGGATCGCCGGATCTAATTTCTTTAAATGTTCCAATGCCCGATAATCAAAACTGGAAAAAATTACATGATCCTCCATCCCGTACTGTTTCACCAACTCCAGGCTTTTTTCTTCAACACCGCCATACACTTCATCGGTTACTGCCTCTGTTTTAATTTCAATATTGAGGGCTATTTTTCCGGAAGCAAATTCAATAACCTCTTCCAGGGTAGGCATTTTTTCCCCTTTGTACTGTTCACTAAACCATGAACCCACATCCAGTGTTCTAAGCTCCCGAAGGGTATAATCTTTTAACAGGCCTTTACCGTCGCTATGATCATCAAGCTTGGCATCATGAAAGACAACCGGAACCCCATCCCTGCTCATCATCACATCCAGCTCAATCATTTCAGCTTCCATTTCGACAGCCCCTTTAAAAGCCGGCATCGTATTCTCAGGATACTGGGCACTGGCTCCCCGATGGGCAATCACTAAAAAACTATCATCATTTGAATGATATAAAACGGGAAGCGACAAATCTTGTGACATAAGGGGCTGGGCTAAGATACCAATAATGAAAAATACAAATACGCCGGTAACAAAAATTAATCTATCCCTGTCCATGCAACTGTTTCCAATTCAAATATTCAACAAGTTCCCGTAGCTGTTTTTTCTGATAAAAAATAAGTCCCACATTAATCCCAAAAACTGCCACTATGATAATAAAAAACGTTTGACTAAGTTCCGTAATGTCAAAATAGAAGGAATAGCCAAAGATAAGCACAGCCGCAATATTGACTGCCAACATAATCCACTTATTGCGGTCTTTTTTCTCTAGTTCTTCGATCTTTTCCTGCACAGAAAACGACTGCTGGTCGTCCTTCAGGTGGATTTTTAGATACGATTCCAACCGTTCCTGCTCTTTCTCGTTGCTAAAATCAGTCATGCTAATTTTTCGATTCGGTCACTCTTTTCATTGCATCACGCAACAATTTATTGGGATCGTGCATCTTTGTAATCGTATGATACACCAAGAAACAACCTATCATCGTAGACAAACTGGAAATCATCGTCAACAGTGTTGAGACCCAAAGAGGCTGTATAAATCCCAGTATAGAAACAGTAATCACGGCCAAACCAACTCCTATCTGACTAATTCCGGCAACTAAGCTAATAGTTGTAGAAGAATGGATCTGGTTGATCCACTTCGAAATACCGGTACTGTGCACAGAATCTCTTATATTAGGCTCATCCGATGGTATTTTCCAATTATTATGTTTTCTGGATTTACTCATAACGGATATCCAATATTAGTAGGGCTTTTGTGTACCTACAAATTAACTGAAATTGTTGTTTTTTCAACCTTATTTTTTCATGTCAGATTCCCAATCCGATATTTATATCTACGGTCGTAACCCCATTCGAGAAGCTCTTTCAAATAAAGCCGAACATATCGAAAAAATTTTTGTGCGCAATTCTTTGCACGATAACCAGATTTCGGAAATTTTTGAGCAAGCCTCGAATCATAGGATTCCTATCTCGCACGTACCCGGCCAGAAACTCTATGAGCTGGTTGGTTCGGTCAATGACCAGGGCGTGGTTGCTTTAATAAGTTCTACTCCCTACCAGGATTTCAACAACTGGCTGGATACTGTAGACACCGACTCCTATCCAGCTATTTTACTTCTGGATGAAATTGAGGACCCCGGAAATTTTGGTGCTATCCTTCGCACTGCTGCGGCAGCCGGTCTTTCTGCCGTTATCGTCCCAAAGCACCGTCAGGCTCCTGTTAATGCGACTGTTTACAAAACATCGGCCGGCACAGCGGGGCGAATCCCTATTGTACGGACCGGCAACCTGAATCAGGCTATTATGAAGCTTAAAGATGAGGGTTTTTGGATCGGAGGATTGGATATGGAGGGCAATCAGAACCTTTGGGACTTAAAAGTAGACAGGCCTCTGGCTTTTGTCATTGGCAACGAAGGACACGGCATTCGGGAAAAGACACTTGAACACTGCGATTATCACTTTCAAATTCCAATGGAAAATGAGGTAGAATCTTTAAACGCCTCTGTGAGTGCAGCATTGCTTAGCTATGAGTGGAAACGTAAGCGATAACGTAATTTATTACTCATAAAGAAGATAATCCGCGCGCTGCTGGCTAAACTGTTCGGCCGTTTGGCTCCAGTGTTCAAGATACGATTCATCCTCCAACTGCCGCATCAATTCTTCTTTATCAATGCCGCTCAGGTTTTGGATAAAATCATTAAGCTCGGCATCGGGAGTGGCATCCAGCATCGTTGCTAACATACGAACGCCCAGATGCACCGGATTATCAAACTGTTTTAGATCCGTAATTTGCAGCTCTATACCGTGGCAGCGTTCCCCCTCAAACTTAGGGTTTGGGGCTTTACCAGGCATGGACCGGGGACGAAAAGAGATGCGCTCAATATTAACCCCGTCAAAGTCACGGCGAAGCCGGGCAATATGACTGGTAGAAAGCGTAGCTGTGGGAGATCCCACCTTCAAAAAAGGATCCTCAGTGCCGCGTCCCTCCGAAATATTCGCTCCTTCGAAGAGTACCGTCCCCAAATACACATAAGCGTGCCGAAAAGTCGGTAAATTCGGGGATGGAGGAATCCATTCCAGCCCCGTCTGTGGCCACTTCATTGACCGCTCCCATCCTTCCATGGGAATCACCCGAAGCTCTCCTTTCTCTTGAAATTCAATCCATTGCTCTCCGACCATCATTTTTGCCAGTTCTCCCATGGTCATACCATGCGCCATCGGAATGGGATACGCTCCCACAAAGGACTGATGCTCTTCCTGAAGCATCCAGCCGGAAATATAATTCCCACCTGCAGGATTCGGCCGATCCAATACCCATACGGCAACTCCATGTTCTGAAGCCGCCTCAATGACATTTCCCATCGTCACATTATAGGTATAAAAACGAGCCCCCACATCCTGCATATCGAAGAGTAAAATATCTACCTCCTCAAGCATTTCTTTTGTAGGTTTTTTGTTCTCCCCATAGAGTGAAAAGACTGGAAGTCCGGTAGCCTGATCAATTCCATCCTCAATGGTTTCTCCCGCTCCCATATCTCCGCGGAAACCATGCTCCGCTGCAAAAAGAGCTGTTACATTAATTTCACGAGCTATCAGCGTATCCAGCATATGGGTACCTTCCACTCGAGCTGTAGGGTTCATCACCAATCCTACGCGTTTTCCCTCCAATTCTTCAAGATGATTATCCAACAATACCTTGGCACCTACCGTAACCGCCGCATCATTCGTACTTTGGGCCTGGCAGCCTATCGTCAGGAAAATAAGAATTGATAAAAGATATGATCTATACATTATCATTGATCATTATATAACAGAACTTACAGAAAAATAAACTCCACCTAGTTATAATTATTCCAAATGTAATCTTAAAACTTCTCGTAAATCTTAGGAAAACCAGGCCACTGACTAAAATAAGAATAACCCGGCTTTCCCAAGTGATTATCCTAAGCTTTATTGGCTACGACTTCCTGTTCGGTAAAGAAAAAACTGGCCTCTTTTTTACCGTTTTCTACTGAATCGGAGCCGTGAATAATATTTTCACCCACATTGTCTGCAAAATCTGCACGTATGGTACCTTCTTCGGCTTCATCCGGATCAGTTGCTCCAATAAAAGTACGGAAATCCTCAATAGCATTTTCCTTTTCCAGAATCATTGGTACGCAGGGACCACTACTCATAAATTCGCACAATTCATCGTAAAAGGGACGTTCTTTATGAACCGCATAAAAACCGCCGGCCGTATCTTTAGTTAACCGGGTCATTTTCATTGCAACAATCTTGAAACCTGCTTCCTGAATGCGACGGGTTACCTCGCCAATTAATTCTTTCCGTACACAATCAGGTTTTAGGATAGTTAGCGTTCGTTCTACAGCCATAAATAGTACTCTTTTTTGTCAGTTAGTTTTGAAAAGTGAATAGAACCCAAATATAACGCTTAGAATGTTAATTCCCGAAGTCATTTCTTTCCGTTTTACAATAAAAAATAAACGCTAATTACCACTTGAGAGCTACCGGATCTTACATTAGCTTGTCTAACTGGAGATGGAGGAACATTTTCTCATACAATAATCACTTTAACCCACTTTTAAGAAAATGAATAACAATAATAAGAGTTATAAAAATGCCAATCCGCCTATTGCGCATAGCTCAAAGAATATGACGAGTACAAAAAATATTGCACTTGTCGCTCACGATCACCGGAAAGAAGATCTGATTGACTGGTGCGATTTCAATCAGGGTTCTCTTTCTAAACACAATTTATTTGGCACCGGTACCACGGGACAATTAATTGCCGATAAGATAGGATTGGATGTAACTCGTTTTAGCAGTGGCCCCCTGGGAGGTGACTTACAGATAGGAGCCGCTATTTCTAAGCACGAAATTGATATGATGATTTTCTTCTGGGATCCACTACAAGCCCAGCCTCACGATGTGGATGTTAAGGCCCTGCTTCGCATCGGGGTATTATATAATATTCCTGTGGCCTGTAATCGATCGTCTGCAGACTTTATGATTTCGTCTGAGCTGTTCAATGACAGTTATGACCGTTTTCTGGTGGACTACAGTCAGCGCTTTACAAAAGAAGTTGATGAAGAAGAATGACCTCAAATAAAAATAAACAGAATACAAATCGACTGGCGGATGAGTCCAGTCCATATCTACTTCAGCATGCCGATAATCCGGTAGACTGGTTCCCCTGGGGAGAAGAAGCTTTTGAAAAGGCCCGGAAAGAGGACAAACCGGTATTCTTATCCATTGGCTATGCTACCTGTCACTGGTGTCACGTTATGGCTCATGAATCGTTTGAAGACGAAGAAACCGCGGCCATGATGAACCAAGCCTTTGTCAATATCAAGGTCGACCGGGAAGAACGGCCTGACATTGATAATACCTACATGCCTGTCTGTCAGATGCTTACAGGCAGCGGTGGCTGGCCCCTTAATGTATTCCTTACACCAGAAAAAGAACCCTTTTATGCTGCAACCTATATTCCGCGTCAGGGACGCCAGGGGAGACCCGGCATGCACGAGCTTATACCCTGGATTAGTCAATTATGGGAAGAGGAGCGCTCAAAAATTAAAAAATCCACCGACCAAATTATTGAAGCATTTCAAAAGTCCAATATCTTCTCTCCGGGCAGTCCGCTCGATTCATCAGCCGTAGACGAGGCTTATAGCCAATTCAAAGGGCAGTTCGATAAGCAATACGGTGGATTCGGTTCCGCCCCAAAGTTTCCCGCATCACATAAGCTTATGTTTCTACTGCGCTATGCCCAAAAAACGGAGAATACCGAAGCTATACAGATGGTAGAAAAGACCCTTACGAATATGCGGCAGGGTGGACTGTTTGATCAGGTAGGATTGGGTTTCCATCGTTATTCTACTGATCGCCACTGGCTTTTACCTCATTTTGAAAAGATGCTTTATGATCAGGCTATGCTGATGATGGCCTATACCGAAGGATGGCAGTGTACAGATAATCCTCTCTTCAAGAAAACAGCTGATGAAATCTTCCAGTATGTACAGCGGAAAATGCAACATGCGGATGGTGGATTTTATTCAGCCGAAGATGCAGACAGTGAAGGAGAAGAGGGAAAATTCTACGTATGGAGTATTGCTGAAATCAGGGAGGCTCTACCTCAAACCGAAGCAGAATTGGCTATCGAGGTATTTAACTTAACGGATGAGGGTAATTACAAGGATGAAGCAACCGGCCGAAAAACCGGAAAAAATATTCCCCATCTAACAAAATCCATTCCCCAGCTGGCTAAAGAGCGCAATATGTCTTCAGAGAAGTTAAGCCAGCTCATTCATTCCATTCGGGAAACGCTACTGGAAGTACGAAGTGAACGTACCCACCCCCTGCTCGATGACAAAATTTTGACCGACTGGAATGGTCTTATGATTGCTGCGCTGGCCAAAGCCGGACGTGTTTTTGAGGAAGAAGCATACCTCAAACAGGCTGAAAATTGTTTTTCATTTGTAGAAAGCCACCTGTGGAAAAATAGTGTACTTAAACATCGCTTTCGAAACGGGGAAACAGCGATTGATGCTCACGCCGATGATTATATCTTTTTGATCTGGGCACTTATTGAGCTTTATGAAGCTACGTTTAAATCTTCCTATTTAGAAAAAGCAATAACTCTTAATAAAACACTTATCAATCTTTTTTGGGATGACGAGAATGGAGGTTTTTATTTTACTTCCGAGTCAGCCGAAGAGTTGTTGGGTAGAAAGAAAGAGCTTCATGATGGTGCTCTCCCTTCTGGTAATTCCGTAGCCTGGTTAAACCTGCTTCGCCTCGGGCGTCTGACCGGCAATTCCGAATGGGAAGAAATGGCGGACCAGATGCATCGAATTTTTGCTGATAACATTCAAAAGGCTCCCACCAGCTTTGGCTTTGCCCTCCAAAACGTCCTGTTTACGTTTTCGGGAGGCAAAGAAGTCATCATCAGCGGAGAAAAAGATAAGAAATCTACACAGGATTTACTTCAACCTTTGCAGACCCGATTTTTACCAAACACTCTTATATTATTAAATGATCCCGGGGATGAATCAATAAAAGAACTAGCCCCCTTTCTTAAAGACTTTCCTGTGAAGGAGCAGGAGGCCACCGCCTATGTTTGTCAAAATTATAGTTGCGAGCTACCAACTCATAACGCTGATAAAATGGTTGAATTTATAGAAAACGATACCGGATAGATTTATATACTTATTCCGAGGATAATTCTATAACGGTAACTTCAGGCGGGGCATCATACCGAATGGGAGCCAGCGTAAACCCTAAACCGTTATTTACATGGATAGGCAGATTCTCTTCATGGTACAATCCTCCGACATAGGGTGTTTCCCGTCCTGCTGCCGAAAAACGCATTCCTAAAAATGGTACATGTATCTGTCCGCCATGAGTATGGCCAGCCAGTATCACATCATAATTGTTATTCTTACTACTCTGAATCAGATGGTCTTTGACCTGGTGAGAAGCCAAAATTTTCAGCGTGGCTTCTCCGGCCGTCTCTGTGAGCGAATCAACAACAGCAGGAGAAGAACTTTGACTATATACTTCCGTTACCCCGGTAATCAATACCGAAATAGAGCTGTCAACTTCAATAGTATAGTTTTCATCCTTTATCAAAGGAATATTTTCCTGTTGCAGAGCCTTTTCTACATTTTCCGTTCCGGCCCAGTAATCATGGTCACCAACAACAGCATAGGTCCCCAAACGTGCTGTTGTTTGCCCGAATTCTTCGGCTGAGCTTTTAATAAAATCGGTGCCATACGAGATAAGATCCCCGGTAAAAACAACGACATCCGGCTGCTGCTCATTTATTTTATCAACATAGTTTGCTATTTCACGACGGCCGGTGTATTCATCCCCTTGAATATCAGTGATATGCACAATTCTAAATCCATTCATCGTTTCAGGTAAGTTTTCAACCGGCAATGTGATATTATTTACCGTTATCTGCGTGGTATCCCTGTAGGCCTTCCAGCCGGTAAAACAAAAGATAATCACAAAAAGAACGAATAAACTCTGAGCAAACAAGTGCTTTATGGTCTGTGTTTGATCGGATATAAGAGAGGCGATGAGCTGTATCCCATCTGCTATCAAAACCCAGGTGGTTAACTGAAATACAAACACCAAGCCAAACCAAAACCAGTAAGTCAACACTTTGGGGAATTTAAGGATATCTATATCACCAATAATATAGAAATAGACAAGAGCAGCTGCCGGAAAGAGATAAAAGGAACCAACTATAGTGGGCAAAACATAAGACCATCCGGATGATTCCCGCAAAAGAATACGGGAGCTATAGCGATATCTCCATATCAAATATAAAATAGCCGGCAGCATAAGCAGCGCCACCAGCAGAGTCATCCTTAAAAGCCAGGGCAAATCAAATAAATTTTATTCCTTAATATTTAAGTTTAGGAAAAGGAAGCCAACGTCAAATACCATTAACATTAGCGCTCATTCATCTTTTGGAAAAGATATTGTTGAAAATTCATCAATTTAACATCGGAACTTACTTCCAACAGCGAACGATCTACAGAAGTTTTACTTACTTCCGTAGCCTCTAATACCGATCGTAATTGGTCTGCTGAATATACTTCTACTCTCAGCGGAAAATATTTTTCCTTGAAAATAATATCTGCGGGGAAGCTACTGCTGATCAGGGCATCCATATTATCGTTCCATGGTTCAGCCAGCATTCCCCAATTTACGTCTATCTCTTTAGTCATCCATACTGCTGAGTAATCGCTTTCTCCATCCTCCTCTTCCCTGAAAATAAATTTTTCAGCCTTGTATCCCCTTATATCTTTTGTATCTCCGGTCCTGCTGTACCGGATGTCATAATCATCCGCTGTTTTTTTGGCATCGTTTTCAAACATTTTCATCATAGAGGTAATATCCGACTTTGCAATCTGAAGCGCCTTGTTATCCCCTGTCAGAAATACAAAATCCTGTTTATCCAGCCGCACCAGCACCCCTTCTGTTTGAATAGATTCCATAAACTGGTATTCATTCTCTCCCTGCAGTAAAATACGGTCAGGCCTGATATAAAGATTAAACCCATCTGATTCCTTTTCCTGCCCCTCACTGTATTCATAGGTTTTAAAGGTAATTTCTCCTTCAAACTGTGCGGTAGCGGGTTGCGTAAAACAAGCAACCATGAGCATTGCTGACAAATAATAGCTGGCCTTTTGCATAGTATAATTATTTAAAGTTCATAAATTGGTAATAATGTTGGATAGTCGTAGACGAATATCCACCACCATATGTTACATCTATTAAATAAAAAAGCCTGCCCAAATAATATTTGAGCAGGCTAAATAACGAACAGCATTCATATAAATTATGCTTCCTGTAAAATATCGGTATCGACATTCACTTTATGGATCCATCCACCGGCAACCACATCGTTTCCTTCATAACAGACTACTGCCTGTCCCGGGGCAATGGCTTCCCGACCTGTGGGAAAGGTTACCTCTATTTCATCTTCTCCAATTTGACGAAGATGCCCAATGGCGCCATCATCATTATACCGAATAGCCCCTGTAACTTCCATTTCACCACCGGGTACTTCCCCATATTTGCTAAGATTAACATTCTTAGCTTTACAGGTTGTACTGACCAAGTCCTTCTTTTCTCCGATAGTTATTACATTTGTATCGGGATTAATATCGGTAACATATACTCGTTTCCCCATTGCAAGATCCAAGCCACGGCGCTGGCCAATGGTATAGAAAGGATACCCTTCGTGCTCACCAACGATATTTCCATCCTGATCAACGAATTTACCGCCCTTCACGCGTTCTTCCAGACCATCAACACGATCTTTAAGGAACCGACGATAATCGTCATCCGGTACAAAACAGATCTCGTATGAATCGGGTTTATCAGCTACCTTATTAAGTCCGAACTCTTCTGCGAGATCCCGAATCTCCGTTTTTTCATAACTTCCCAACGGGAATTTTGTGCGAGCTAAATGCTTCTGCTCCACACCCCATAAGGCGTACGACTGATCCTTACGCGGATCCAGACCGCGGGATATTACGTACCGGCCGTTTTCTTCACGCACGTTTGCATAATGTCCGGTGGCTATAAATTCACAACCCAGATTATCCGCGCGGCGCAGTAATGCCGCCCATTTAATATGCGTATTACACAATACGCAGGGATTAGGTGTACGCCCGCTCATATAATCCTCCACAAAACGGTCTATTACCCAATCACCAAATTCATCGCGAATATCTACGATAAAGTGCTTAAAACCGTATTTTACGGCAATCTCACGAGCGTCATTCATAGACTCAATCGTACAGCACCCCGTTTCCTTGTCGGATTTACCCCCTACCCGGGAGTAATCCCATGTCTTCATCGTAATTCCGATGACATCATATCCTTGTTCCTTAAGCATCACAGCAGCCACGGAAGAATCTACTCCTCCGCTCATCGCCACTAATACTCGTCCTTTACTACTCATGTTGTGTTATTGGTGATTAGTTATTTGTTATCAGATCAGCAAGCAATAGCTGATGATGGATAACGAATTGTAAAAAATACGAATTTTTTATGTAAATCGTATGAAGAAGGCAGTTGTCTTATTGAGTCAAAGACTCTTGATGATTGCTGCATTTCAGTAAATGGGAAGGCCTAATAATAAAGATCAAGTAACCAACTACCTACATATACAGGTATGGCTTCCAATCCTCCTGCACACTCCCCATAACAGACTGTAAAAAAGTAATATGAACCGGCCGATAGGGTTTTCGTTTTAGCGGCATTTCAGCTTCTTGCGGCGTGCGATTTCCTTTTTTTACGTTACAATCGTCACATGCCGCTACAAGGTTCTCCCAGCTATCTCGTCCACCGCGGCTTTTAGGCATTACATGATCAATAGTCAGATTATAAGCGGCACCGCAGTATTGGCAGGTATTAGCATCGCGTTTTAGGATGTTCTTTCGGCTAAGTACAATTTTGTTATATGGGATATTGATATAACGCCGCAACCGGATAACCGAAGGATACGAATATTCCTCTCTCACCGTACGCAGGCTACGATCGGGATAGTCGTGCAGCATTTCTGCTTTATCCAAAAAGAGAAGCTTAACCGAACGATGCACTGAGCATACACTTAACGGTTGATAATCCTTATTTAAGACCAGAACATTTGCGTCCATGGTAGTAACAATTTATCCGATATAACTCCTTAAAACGTTAATAAACGATTATAGAAAATCTTTAATGTGTAGAATCAACATTAAATTTTGATTAAATGCAAGGATAGGGAACCATCTGTCCTGATATCAGGCTCTTATCCAAAGAGATAATTCCAAATACCAACTTTTATATCGGGATTAATGGCTACAGCCAACGCAATAGATACAGCCAGGCCGAACAAGGCATAGCCAGCATCTTTACCGACCAACTTCAGGCTTTTGCCAAATGGCTTTCCTTTACCACGGGCATCTGTAAAGCTCATCGCGATCTCCCTTCCTGCCAGTAATCCTATAAACACCCAGGTAGTACTCATAGGAACGTTACTCTGTATTTTAAAAACATATAGAATAATAGCATATACAAAATCAATGATGCTGGCTGATCGGATATCGCGTACATCCGACTTCTCCGTAACTACCTTTTGGATCCTGTCTCCCCGCATGTAGAACAAAATTCCCAAACCAAAAAAGATATAAAGGGCAAAACCCAGGAACTCTGCCAGAGAAAGAGAGCGCGGGAGATAGACAGCAATATTAGCCGCATCCTGCATAATCCAAACCGACCACAGGGTACCACTGGTAATCCATTGAAAAACCGTCCACCATTTATTCGGCTCTCCGACAAAATGCTTTCTGATGATTCGTGACAACACAATCCAAGTAACAATAGCTGCTACAAAAGCTACCAGGTATCCCGAAAGACTCTTTACCAGAACCTGACCGATAGCGGAAGCGCTGGCTGAAAAACAACTCAATAATAGGAATGTAGTGGAAACCGGCATACGCATGCGGGTTAGCAGCAACAGAAAGATAGGGGCAGCAATCTGTAGAAAACTAAATGACTGGGGCGCTTCAGAAAATCCCTTGGCGGCCAAACGCTGGTTACTCACATCCCCATCAAACATGTACCAACTATAAAATACCGTTGCCAGAAAAATTCCTCCAATAAATAACCACAAGACCCACCATCGTTTGTCCTCATTGGAAGCGAGGAAAGTACCTATCGTTTGAATACTGTCGTTTGCGATAGCCGAATATCCGGCAAGGGCAAAACCAATCCATTTAGCGATCCCGGCATAGGGAAAAGTTACACCAGCTAAAATGAAGAAGAAGCCGATCATTGCTATAAAAGTCCGCTCTTTCCGAAGCATAATCCGAACACGAGGAGATAGGAAAGAGGCTAAAGATAAGGACGTGGTATCAGAATCCCGGGAATCAGACATTTATCAAATTTTAATGATAGACAAGATACTAAGATGATCACAAAGCCATTTTTAAGGCTTTAAAGATGTATAAATAACACAAAAAATGCATATTAATTTCAGGTTAATATTTCTTCCTTAGGAAAGAATATCCGATTTATAATCACCGTTCCTAAATTTTTTTCAAAAAATTGTGCCTATATCATCTGAAAAAAAATTCATAACTTATTTGCATTACTAATGGGACAAAAATCAGCCAATCCCATACAATAGAAATGCTAATTCCTCACACCTCGATTTCCTTCTATGTCGAACAAAGAAAAAATGCGTACAACTGGCTATTATAAAGAACCGGGACCCAAACTAAATGAAGAATCTCCATTTAAATCTATGATGGAGCGCTTTCGATTTGCCGCTGAAATCCTTGAGCTCGATGAAGGCATGTTTCAATATTTAGCTAATCCCGTCAAGCAAATCACTGTCTCAATACCGGTTGTAATGGATTCGGGAGATATTCAGGTTTTTGAAGGTTATCGTGTTATCCATGATAATGTTTTGGGACCATCCAAGGGAGGAATCCGCTTCGCTCCGGACGTCAATATCGAAGAGGTAAAAGCACTAGCTTCCTGGATGACGTGGAAATGTGCTATTGCCAATGTTCCCTTTGGTGGAGCCAAAGGAGGTGTTCGGTGCGATCCAAAAAAACTTTCAACATCGGAACTGGAGCGCCTTACCCGACGCTATACGGCCAACATGCTTGAGGTATTTGGTCCGGACCGTGATATTCCCGCTCCCGACATGAATACCGATGAGCAAATTATGGCTTGGATTATGGATACTTACAGCATGAATGCTCACAAAACCGAAACCGCAGTTGTAACGGGGAAGCCCATCATCCTGGGAGGCTCACACGGGCGTAAAGAAGCTACCGGACGTGGAGTTGTGACGGTAACGCTGGCTGCCCTCAACAAGCTTGGATTGGCACCAAATAAATGTCGAACGGTGGTACAGGGTTTTGGTAATGTTGGATCGGTAAGTGCAAAACTGATGTATGAACAGGGCGCCAAAGTGATAGGTATAAGTGACATTACAGGAGGTTATTACAATAAAAATGGTATTGATATTGTCGATGCCATAGAATTTGCCAAAAATAACGGTAACTCACTGGAAGGCTATCCCGAAGCGGAGAAAATAACAAACGAAGAACTACTTCAACTCGATTGTGATGTACTCATTCCGGCTGCAAAAGAGGACCAAATCAGTCCCCGTAATGCTGATAAGATTAATGCACGCGTTATTGTGGAGGGAGCAAATGGACCTGTCACGGCTAATGCCGATGCAATTTTAGAAGGTAATGATATTATGGTTGTACCGGATATCCTGGCGAATGCGGGAGGAGTGACCGTTTCCTATTTTGAATGGGTTCAAGACCGGCAGGGATATTTCTGGACTGAAGAACGAGTAAACCGACGCCTGAACCGTATGATGCGGGCTGCGTTCGACAATCTTTTCAATGTAAAGGAGGAGCATAATATCACACTCCGACAGGCCGCATATGTTTTTGGAATTAATAAAGTTGCCACTACCTTAAGGATGCGTGGTATTTACGCTTAACATAGTACGTACCGGCTTTTATTATATTATTTATAGAAATCTTTATTCTTATTAATTAGTCCATGGCTTCAGCAGATCGAAAAACACTGTCTTTACCCTCCTCCTATGAAGCTTTGGAACAGCTGGAGCCTTTTGTCAATGAACTTCAACAATGGGCGTCCTTTTCGGACGAAGATCAGAATCGCATCATGCTGGCACTCAGTGAAGCAGTAAATAATGCAATAGTGCACGGCAATAACTTGCAAGAAGATAAAACTGTGACCATCACAGCCAGCCATCGAGATCGGCAATTCAATATTTCGGTAATGGATGAGGGAAAAGGTTTTGATCCGGAAAGCATTCCAAATCCACTTAAAGAACAGAACTTACTCAATGAAGGGGGACGTGGCGTTTATCTAATGAAACAGTATGCCGATAGCGTGACCTTTAGTCAAAACGGTTCAAAGGTTACTATGAATTTTAAGACGGGTTAATCCCTGTTATTCGCCCGAACCTTTCCCAGTAAGCTGCCCACTTAAGCGAAACAAATTTGTCTCAGCAACTTTTGCTTCGTATTGCGCTTCAATAAGTCTGTTTTCGGCATCCACAAGCGTTCGCTGTGCTTCACGTAGTTCTAATGAACTTATCGTTCCCAGCTTAAAACGTTCGAGCGCTATACTAACAGACTGTTCCGCATATTTTAAATTTTCAGATTCTAACTTTACAAGCCTTAAGGCGTTAATATAGTTTTGATAATCGCTGTCAAGGTTTGCCTGGATGGCTTCTCGCTGCTCCTCCAGAGCCAGCTGTTGATTTTTAAGGGCAATCTCAGCATTGCGGATACGCCTGTTTATATTAAATCCATCGAAAATATCTACCGAAGCCGTAATGCCATAACTAAAGCCATCAGTTTCATTAAAGGCCATGAAACCTGCGCCTGACTCATTTTTATTATAGTTATACCCTGCATTTACAGAAACTTCCGGATAGCGCTCGGCCTTCACCTCTTTCACTTCCAGCTCGGCTATCTCCTGGCTCATCCTGGCCGCCGTTAACTGCACATTATTTGTCAGCATCTGTTGCTCAAGGTCGGTATAAGCCAGTTGTTCATCTAAAGGTATGTCTTCAACAACCGCAAACTCTGTTTGGCTGTCGCGGGCCAAAAGTTGATTAAAAACAATTTTAGCATCTTTTAAGGCTGTTTCCTGACGAATCAAAGCGGCACTATCTGCATTCAGATCCGCCCTTGCCTGCAACAGGTCATATTCCGAACCGGACCCGAGGTCTTTCTTGGTTTCAGCGATTCGAATACGCTCCCGGGATATCTCTGCCGTATTTTCGAGGGCATTCAATGATCGCTTCAATTGCGTGATGTTATAATATCCAATGATAATTTCCTGCAGCGTCTGCTCAATGGTTAATCGCGCCTGCTGCTCTCCCAGTCTTTCAAGCTCATTGAAGCGTTCATAGCTGGTAAACATTCGCAAGCCGTCAAAAAGCGTCCATTCCAGTGAGACTCCCGCACTGGTGGTTGTTGACTCCGCATTTTCGTCTTCCCGGTCAGGCAGACTGCCTTCCGAATACACTGTCCGACTATCTTCAATACTGCGCGACTTGGAAATATTAGCTGACAAACGTGGCAGAAAACCGGCATTACCCAGGGAGGCATTGTTTTCCGCAATGGCTGACTCATTATGTGCTATTTGAATGGAATAATTATTCTGAAGTCCCAACCGAATGGCCTCATCCAATCGCAGTGTATCCTGAGCCTGGGCACCATAGAATAGCCCTGTACTAATGATAATCAACAATGTTATAACACGAGAAAAAGATTGAAGACTAAACATTTTGCAACTCCAGATTTTCTGCTTTTTTAACCAGCTCCTCATCGATACCGTCATCAGCTGATTTTTCGGACGACAGATAGGAATAAATAGCCGGAATTATATAAAGTGTAAGTAAACTCCCAATGATCAGCCCGCCAATGATAGCAATCCCCATAGAAGTCCGACTTTCCGCTCCGGCGCCCAAGGCCAGGGCGATGGGCAAAATACCCAATACTGTAGATAAGGAAGTCATTAAAATAGGCCGAAAGCGGGCTGCTGAAGCATCAATAATTGCCTCTGTAATATTGAGTCCTTGACGCTGACGCTGATTGGCAAATTCAACAATGAGGATACCGTTCTTTGTAACCAGTCCGATAAGCATAACCATCCCAATCTGGCTGAATATGTTCAGCGTTTCATTGAAATACCATAGCGTTAAAAGCGCGCCGGTTAGTGCAAGGGGAACCGTAAACATAATAGTTAAAGGATCTCTGAAGCTTTCGAACTGGGCGGCTAATACCAGAAACACCAATACTAAGGCCATTAAAAAAGTAAATAGGAGACTCGAAGAACTTTCCTGATAATCCCGTGACGGTCCGGCCAGGGAAGTAGTAAATGAATCATCCAGTTCGCTATCAGCGATTGTATTCATGGCATTTATACCATCTCCGATTGTTTTTCCGCTGGCAAGCCCGGCCGAGATGGTAGCCGATGCGTATCGGTTAAATCGAAACAGCTGTGGCGGACTGCTTTGCTCTCGAAGTTCTACAACGTTATCAATCTGTACAAGGGCGCCTTCATTATTCTGCACATATAGCGATTGCAGGTCAGCGGGGTTGTTACGATCCTCACGTTTTACCTGTCCAATTACCTGGTACTGTTTACCATCCCTGATAAAGTATCCAAATCGCTGACCACTGAGTGAGAGCTGAAGCGTCTGAGCGATATCCTGAGCAGAAACACCCAGAGAGCGGGCCCGTTCCCGCAGGATATCCACCTGGAGCTCTGGCTTATTGAACTTTAAATTGACCTCTGCAAAAGAGAAGGTAGGATCACTGTTCACTGACTGTAAAAATCCTGGTATAACGTCTTTCAACTTGTCAATATTATCTGCCTGAAGCACGAACTGTACCGGTAATCCTCCTCCGCCCCCGCCAATACTTTGCTCCTGGAAGAGATATACCTGTGCTCCACTTAAATCTTTAATCGATTCTGAAAGGTCATCGTAGATCTGCTGCTGGGATCGCTCCCGGTTCTCCGCATCTTCAAGAATAATACGCGCAAAGCCGGAATTTACTGAACTCGAAGCGCCAAAGCCCGGAGAAGTCACAGAAATAATTGACTCTGTTTCAGGAACCGTCTCCTGCACAAAAGCAATCAACCGATCCATATAATCATCCATATATTCAAATGTAGCCCCTTCGGGTGCCGAAGCACTTAGACCAATGCGTGCCCGGTCTTCCACGGGGGCCAGTTCCTTGGGAAGTCCCACAAAGAAAAGATACATCAACAGTGCAGAACCGGCCAAGATCGGGAAGGTTAACCACCTGCTCTGCATAAAACTTTCAAGCGTATTACGGTAAGACTTATTGAGCCACTTGAAAAAGGGTTCGGTTTTCTTATAAAATCTACTGTGTTCCTGTCCCTGTTTAAGCAGCTTGGTAGATAGCATGGGCGTAAGTGTAAGCGCCACAAAAGTAGAGATCACCACGGCACCGGCAATCACAATTCCAAATTCCTGAAATAACCGTCCGGTTATACCTCCCAGAAATAGAATCGGCATAAAAACTGATATTAGCGCCAGTGATGTTGCCAAAATAGCAAAGAAAATTTCGCGTGATCCCACCAACCCCGCTTCAATAGGCGTCATCCCCTGCTCTACTTTTGCATAGATATTTTCAAGGACCACAATGGCATCATCCACCACCAACCCAATAGCAAGAACAATAGCCAACAAGGTTAACACATTAATAGAGAAGCCGGCAATGTACATCACAAAGAAAGCGCCGATAAGGGCAATGGGAATTACAATAATGGGAATCAGGGTAGTGCGCCAATCTCTGAGAAATAAAAATATAATCAGGATTACCAGTCCCATTGCCAAAAATATTGTTTGCTGAACTTCATTAATGGAAGCCCGGACATATTCGGTAGTATCAAAGCCTATAGCGGTTTCAATATCGGGGGGCAAATCATTCTGAATACGTTCAGCACGCCGGTAAAATTCATCGGCAATTTCAATTTGATTGGCGCCAGGCTGTGGTACCAATACCACGCCCACCATTGGAACACCATCGCGCTTGAGCACCGTACGCTCATTTTCTGCCCCCAATTCTACTTCTCCAATGTCCTTAAACTGAATAGTCCCTTCGTTGGTATCCCGGATAATGAGGTTTTCGAACTCGCTAACCCCGGAAAGCCGTCCCATCGTACGTACAGTAAGTTCGGTTGTATTTCCTTCAATACGTCCCGATGGCAGCTCTACATTCTCACGCTGCAGGGCATTTCTTACATCCAGAGGCGTTAAGTTATGGGCTGCCAATCGAGCGGGATCCATCCAAAGGCGCATCGAATACCTTTTTTCACCCCAAATTTGCACACTGCTAACGCCCGGGATGGTTTGCACCCGCTCCTTAAACGTATTTATGGCAATATCCGTTAACTCCAGCAGATTACGCTGATCGCTCTTCACATTGAAAAAGACAATAGGACTGGCATCGGCATCCGCTTTTGAAACAACCGGGGGATCTGCATCGGGCGGAATATTACGTACGGCACGTGAAACCCGGGCACGCACATCATTGGCTGCCGTTTCGAGATCAATATCCAGATCAAATTCTACCGTAATAGTACTGCGTCCTTCACGACTAACTGAAGTCATTGTTTTGATCCCGGCAATACCATTCACCTCCTCTTCCAGAGGTTCGGTAATCTGCGACTCAATGACATCCGCATTAGCTCCGGTGTAAGAAGTACTGACCGTAATAATCGGTGGATCCACGGCCGGATATTCCCGTACTCCGAGAAAGGTAAAAGCAATAAATCCCAGTAGTAATATGACTAATGAAAAAACCGTAGCCAGAACCGGACGGCGTATGCTCAGTGACGATAAACTCATGAGGAAACCCTGTTATTCGTGCCAGAAATTTCGACCGCCATACCCTCACGAACCTGTAAAAGTCCGGTCGTCAGAACGGTATCACCGGGATTCAACCCCTCTACTATTTCTACCTGGCTTTCACTTCGGATACCGGTCTTTACCTCCTGCTTTACAACCTTTCCATCCCGATACAAATATATATATTGACCGCCTAATTCCGGAACAAGTGAGATCGTAGGTACGGTTAATGCATTGTCACTACTTTCCAAAATAAGTTCAATATCAGCAAATGAACCGGGTAACAACAAGGCTTCTTTGTTATCACTGCGGGCCCGAATTTGCACTGATCGTGTATTACGGTCTATAGCTGGCTCAATGGCATAGATATCTCCCTCAAAAGATTGCTCTGCGGTCTGCACATCAAATACTATCTTATCGCCATTCTGCACCTGGTTGTAATAGCGTTCCGGAATAGAAAAATCAATCTTAACCGGATCGATATTCTGCAGCGACGCGATTCTAGTAGTAGGCGATATATAGCTGCCGTCACTTACATATTTTAGTCCGACCCTTCCATCAAAAGGGGCACGAATTTCTGTTTTATCAATTTGGGCTTCAATAAGGTTAACTTCCGACCGAAGCACATTCACTTCATTAAGAGTAGCATCATAATCTTCCTGGCTAATGCCTCCTTCTTCAAGCAATTTTGCCTGGCGGCCTTCACGCTGATCGGCCAATTCTAAACGGTGCTTTGCCCGCTCCAACTGTGCCTGCAGCTCACTATCATTTATTTTTATTAATAAATCACCTTTTTGTACCGATTGTCCCTCTTCCAGGAAAATCGATGTTATTTTACCCGAAACTTCACTTCGTAAATCGACCGTCTCATTAGCTAGGATGGTCCCGGTTGATGAAATTTTTCGCTGCAACGTAGTGGGTTCTGCTACCGCCACTTTCACCTGCAAGCGATCGGGCTGATTCGACTGTTCTCCCTGCGTCGGACTGCTAAAAAGAGGGGCAACTTTGGGATATGCTAGCACCAGAAACAGTAGCAGCCCTCCCAGACCTGCTATCAAACGCTTGGTTCTTTTATTCATCTATTAATGGATTAGAAAAATTACATACCGTTTAACAGTATAAAGTAGTCCTCATTTCAATAATTACAGGACTCGGTTTAAAATAAATGATAATGGAGAGAAGTGAAGCTGTTATTTGTAAAATGCGATTAAAATATTAGAGGCGGTGAACCTATTTCACCGCCTCTAACATTCTAAAAAAGGCAACCTTTTAATTTACCTGAGCTTCCAGCTGTTTCTTAAGCTGAGCTTTAGGTACCGCTCCTACAATCTGATCAACCACTTCTCCATTCTTAAAAATGAGCAGAGCAGGAATACTGCGAATGCCATACTTGGTGGAGGTTTCAGAATTAGAATCAACATCTACCTTACCTACTTTCGCTTTTCCTTCAAACTCTTCAGCCAATTCCTCTACAACAGGTCCGACCATCCGGCATGGGCCACACCACTCAGCCCAAAAATCCACCAGTACAGGAGTATCTGCATCGGCATTTAATACTTCTTCTTCAAACGTTTCATCTGTCAGTTCTAGTGCTTTACTCATAATAACATTTTGTCCGTTAGTTAAAGTTAAATCCTTCGATTTAATTTTGATATTAATATCTTATAAATTTACAAAACAGTCATATCACTTCTTATTATACGACCTATTACAAAAATTTATCTTCTGCCATTCACACTTCGTTTCATCTGCACAGAATCCTCGCCTAACAGCGACTTCAAGCCACCGATTAATTCTTCATTGGGATCCACCACGTATTTACGCACATGCATGGCAAAAGGTCGCTTTGCCTCCCTGCTTAACACATTAAAGTGTACATTCGTTTGTCCTTGATTATTCTTGAAGAGATTAGCCATTTCCTGCAACTCACTCTCATCTACCTGGGAAGTATCGATATCCAGCTTCAACTCTATCTGATCCTGATATTTTTCCCGCATGCTTTCTATTCGTTCAAAGCTGTTAGCTATAATTTGGGGCTTACCGCGACGAGTATCAATACTTCCATCCACGACGACCAAGGTATCGACCTGTATCATACCTAAGTTTCGGTCGTACACATCATTAAAGGCAATTACCTCTACCGTGCCGTGTAGATCTTCCATCTGCAAAAAGGCAAAGGGGCGTCCTTTTTTATCGGTCACACGCTTCACTTCTGTAATAATACCTGCACACCGAACCTCAGTACGATCATTGAGCTGTTCCAGTTCCTCAGCCTTTAAGGTATGAGAACAGAAAATACGTATCTCTTCTTTGTATTTACTCAGCGGATGTCCACTCAGATAAAAGCCAATCAGTTCCCGTTCCTTATTGAGCCGTTCAATATTCGACCATGGTTTAATTTCCTGCAGCTCTGGCTCATCAATAGCAGAGGCACTTCCGCTACCGTCTCCAAACAGATCCGACTGATTAGAGTTTTCCATCTCTTGCACCCGCGAACCGTAGCTGATAATCGTTTCTATATTATTGAACAGCTTTCGACGGTTCGGATTCAAAGAATCAAAGGCCCCCGCCTGAATCAACCCCTCAAGGGTGCGTTTATTACAAACGCGAGAATCAATACGGCGGGCAAAATCATAAATTGACTCGTATTTGCCATTTTCTTTGCGCTCCTTCACTACCTCATCCACGGCATTGGAACCCACCCCCTTGATAGCTTCCATTCCATATTGTATACGGCCGTCGACCGCAACAAACTTTCCGGCTCCCGTATTTATATTCGGAGGATCTACCGTGATCCCCATATGGTAGCACTCTTCAATAAACTTGGACACCTTATCAATGTCGCCCATATTATGTGTCAAGACCGAAGCCATATATTCCGGCGGATAATTGGCCTTAAAGAACGCAGTTTGATAAGCTACGACCGAATACGCCGCCGAGTGCGATTTGTTAAAGCCATAGTTCGCAAACTCGGCCATAATATCAAAAAGTTCTTCGGCCTTCTCTTCGGACACCCCATTATCAACCGCTCTTTCAGTAAAGACCTTACGCTGCTTGGCCATTACTTTTTGCTTTTTCTTACCCATGGCCCGGCGAAGTAAATCCGCTTCGCCCAGTGAGTAATTGGCAATAATCTGGGCGGCCTTCATAATCTGCTCCTGGTAGATCATGATGCCGTAAGTCGGTTTCAACAGCTCTTCCAGATCAGGATGTGGATACTCCACTTCACTTCGACCGTGCTTTCGATCAATGTACTCCGGAATAAACTGCATGGGGCCCGGACGATAAAGGGCATTCATCGCAATCAGATCGTCCAGTTCGGTAGGCTTCAACTGCTTAAGATATTTCCGCATTCCGTCCGACTCAAACTGGAAGGTCCCGATCGTATTTCCCTTCTGATAAAGCTCAAACGTCTTCTCATCCTCTTCAGGAATCTCATCCAGCTCGTAGTG
>CAYXVW010000002.1:25834-33222 GCA_964468695.1 uncultured Balneolaceae bacterium
GTACGCGCAAAACGCATCATTTTCTGTACCTGTGGATCGGGATGATCAAACAGCTCTTTAATATCATCCGCCGACTCCGGATTCTTAGACTTGTTCAAAACCTTGTCGAAGGTATTTACACCCGGCTGATCGGGAAATAGCTTGGTAATCCGGTTAACCTCCTCCAACGGTACTCCAAGTACGCGTCCCACATCACGGATGGCCGTCTTCGCCTTCATTGTTCCATAGGTGACAATCTGTGCCACATTATCGCGACCGTATTCTTCAACCACATAATCGATCACTTCCTGCCGGCCGCTGTCATCGAAATCAATATCAATATCCGGGGGACTTACCCGCTCGGGATTCAGGAAACGTTCGAACAGCAGATCGTGCCGCAGAGGATCAATATTAATAATTCCCAAGCAGTAGGCCACTATAGAACCGGCTGCAGAACCACGTCCCGGGCCAACGAAGACATCCCGCTTGCGTGCCTCAGAAGTAAAATCCTGCACAATCAGGAAATAGCCTACAAAATCCATTTCCTTAATAATATTCAGCTCCTGCTCAATGCGTTCACTCACATCGTGGGTAATCTCTCCATAACGTTTTTTAGCCCCCTCATAGGTAAGCTGACGCAGATAATCGTACATCGAATCATACTCATCCGGGATACTATAATGCGGCAGTAGCAACTCGGAACTGAGATCAATATCATCTACTTTTTCGATAATCTCATTGGTATTATCGATTGCCGAAGGCAGATCACTGAAGAGTTCCTCCATCTCCTCCGGCGTTTTCAGGTAAAATTCTGTGTTCAGGTTGTTATTGTCATCGGTAAATCGAAATCGATTGGGATCATCGATGTCCGCATTAGTCTGCAGGGCTAAGAGGATATCATGGGCCTCTGAATCTTCCTCCTCCACATAATGAGAGTCATTCGTAGCAATCATCTTTACATTATACTGTTTGGCCCATTTAACCAGAGTTTCATTGCAGCGATTCTGATCCTCCAGCCCGTGCCGCTGCAGTTCAATGTAATAATCATCTCCAAACACATTCAGATACCACTCAAAAATCCGCTTGGCTTCTTTTTCACTCTTATTGATTATAGTCTGATTTATTTCACTGGCAATACAACAGGTTGTTGCAATAAGTCCTTCGGCATGCTCGGCCAGTGTGGGCTTATCAATACGCGGTTTATAGTACATTCCTTCGGTATAGCCCAGAGAACAGAGCTTAGACAAATTTTTATAGCCCGTCATGTTTTTCGCCAGCAGCACCTGATGGTAACGGGTGGTGTCTTTTTTGTCGTCCATGCCAGACGGGGTTACATAAAACTCACAGCCAATAATCGGCTTAACCCCCTGCTTCTGTGCCTCATTTACAAATTCCGGTACTCCAAACATATTGCCATGGTCGGTAATGGCAATAGCTGGCATGCCCTCATTTTTCGATTTCTTAATAAGCTGACTGATGCTGGCGGCACCGTCGAGCATACTGAATTGTGTATGACAATGGAGGTGAGAAAAATTCATGCAATATCACTTAAAATTAACACTGACACAGACTATTATAATACGATTCCTTTCCCAGAAAATTAAAAAGAGATTTGCATAAAAAGTAAACTTCAGGCAAAGAAAAAAATAGAAATATAGGTAGAAAAATATGGTCTTACCCTTCTATTTTACTATTTTAAAATCAATTTTCAGTCAAAAACTTTTTGAGCAAGGGTATAAATCAGCCAATGAAAGCACTTGTTGTAGAAGATGACTTAGTTCTCAGCTTCCTGTATGAGACCTACCTTAACCGGCTTGGATTCAAAACAGAAGGGAATATGGTCTATGGTAAAACAGCTGTTGAAACGGCCCAAAACTTCAACCCTGACCTTATTTTAATGGATATCATACTGGAAGGTGAAATGGATGGTATTGATGCTGTAAAAAAAATCCAGAATGAAAAAGATATTTCTGTCATTTATATCACAAGCAGTGACGATCCGAACCATAAAAGGCGGGCTGCGCAAGCCACTAAGTATCTTGAGTATTTAATCAAGCCCATTGATTTTGATGACCTAAAAGAAGTGATAAAAAAACATTTTGATATAGAAGAATAACCTTCCTTACAGCCAATACAATAAAAATATACGTAACATGCTATACCTATCTAATTCAATATTAATGAAAATAAGAACGACCGCGCGATCTATGGTAGCTATGGCCTTCGTTTTTGCTGGATGTACTACTACTCAGCAAACTACAACCGATCAAACCGGTGAAAAAAACCAGGAGAAACAGGTACCATTACCTTCAGAGCGGGATCGAATGGTCCCTAATCCCATTACTAATGAAATTCCCAACGCCTTTTTTCAAGCTATGGAGGAAGGAACCCGGACGATGTCTGGTGAGCCGGGGACAGACTATTGGCAACAGCGTGCCGAATACGATATGGATGTGGAACTCATTCCCAAAGATACACTGATTAAAGGAAGTAGCACCATTACCTATCATAACAACTCTCCCGACACGCTGAATCAGCTTTTCCTGGAACTTGCCCAAAATCTCCACAAAGAAGGGGTATTGCGTAATGAAAGCGCTGAGATAACCGGAGGAATCAACCTGCACCGAATAGAAACAGCCCAAGGAACACTTAGCGAAATGCAGTCTTCGCGTGCACAGCAGGGGTATTATGTAGATGGAACCCTCATGGTCCTGCGTCCCGGCCAGGCCCTCGCACCCGGCGAATCTCTCGAATTTGAAATAGATTGGGACTTTAAAATTCCGCAAAGAGGTGCCAGCGGACGCATGGGTTACAGCGAAGACAATTTATTTTACATCGCCTATTGGTACCCACAAATGCGGGTCTACGATGATATCAATGGCTGGTTTACTGATCAGTTTAAGGGCAATGCAGAATTCTACCACGATTTTGCCTCTTACAATGTAGATATTACCGTACCCGAGCAGTGGATAGTCACATCAACCGGTCAGTTGACGAACGCTCAGGATGTATTAAATGATAAAATATATCAGCGACTCGAAAAGGGCCATAGCAGCGATGAGGTTGTATCTGTAGTTACAGAAGACGATTTTGGAAATGTTACACAAACGAGCAGTGACGGTACCCTTACCTGGAATTTTTCCACTGATAATGTCAGAGATTTTGCTTTTAGTATAACCAAAGAATCGATGTGGGATGCCACCCGATCTGAAATTGGTGATCGGGATGGGAACGGCGAAAACGATTTTGTTGAAATTAATGCAATCTATCGCAGCTCAGCCCCGCTATGGACCAATGGAGCAGAATTTACCCGCCATGCCATCAGTTCACTTTCTAACGTTACCGGCCTGAATTATCCCTGGCCACACATGACCTCCGTTGAAGGGGGTGGAATCATCGGTGGCGGTATGGAGTTTCCAATGATTACAATCATCGGCGCTTATAACGGACGGCCGGAACAGTCGCTTTATGCTGTAATTGCCCACGAGCTGGCGCATATGTGGGTGCCGATGCAAGTAAGCACTAATGAGCGGCGCTATGCCTGGATGGATGAAGGGACAACCACCTACAACGAATCCCAAGCCAAAAAAGAATATTATCCCGACGTAGACCATGAACAACAGGATTATCAGTCATATCTTCAAATCACAAATACTGATCTCGAAGGTCCTATCATGCGGTGGTCCGACTATCACTATAATGGCTTTGCCTATGGCATCGCTTCATACCCCAAACCCGCATCTATGCTGGTAGCTCTACGGGGTGTACTGGGTGAAGATACCTTTCAGGAAGCTTATCAGACCTTTCTTAGCCGCTGGCAGTATAAACACCCCTATCCGTGGGATATGTTTAATACCTTTGAGGATGTAGCCGGCCGCGACCTGGATTGGTTTTGGAGAAGCTGGTACTATGAAACCTGGACACTCGATCATGCTGTTGGAAATGTTCAATCCAATGATGAAGGTACAACTATTGTTATTGAGGATCATGGGCAGGTACCTATGCCGACAACCATCGAAATCACCCTCGCTGACGGCACAACCGTAAACCGTCATATTCCGGTAGAAACCTGGCTCAGAGGATCGGTAAAAACTACGCTCGCCGTAGAAGGACAGGCAACAAAGATTGTTATTGATCCGGACCGAAAGTTTCCTGATGCTAATCGGATAAATAACCGCTGGGAGCAATAATCCGAATTATTTCTCGTAACATTATGGAGGGATATCTTAACGGTATCCCCTCATTTATTAGTCCTTAAGCATTAAGAGTGAAAAAAAATGTTAAACCCCATAAACTTTGTATATTTCAATACTTATCTTGTCCGAATAAGATTTTAATCTGCAACCACTATGAAACGATATAGCAAACTACGTTGGATATTACTAGCTGCCGGGGTCATTGCCATTTTAGGCCTCACAGGCATGAATGTCTATTCGCTATATCAACTTCATGAAAGTACCATTGATACAGACCAGGAACCCAAGAAGCTACAAGTAGCGGAATTTGCAGATCGTGTCCGTTATCGTTTTTTCAAACCTTTCTGGGGACTAAGTTCAACGAGTATAGAAAAGCTTCAATCTCATTTTGAGAAAACGAACCAGTTTACCGAGGAAGTCGCCACAAGGGTTCAGGAAGCGGCTGAAGATTCTATCTTTACTGATGTATATTTTATTCCGGCAAATACAGAGGCTTGCCAACAAAATCGCTTCGGTTACAAATATAATAAAGCACATAAGCAGCTCATACCCAGTAGCAATATCTCTGATATAGTCTGTGACGGAATGGGCATCGCCCGTACACAGATGCGTGCCCTCATTAACGACTACAGGTATAATAATAAGATCACTTTCGATACTAACAGAAGTGTTACTGTGGTACTGGTTAATCCTTCGGAGAAAACTATTTTCGGCTATGTGACGATGCCCATTAACCAAACATACCTTACCGAACGTTTCCTAAAGAAAGAATTGCACAACCGATTTGGTCCACCGGAAGAATCTGGTATGAATGTGTGGATGCGGGACTGGACCAATAATAATATAATTGCCAGTAGCAATGAGCAAGCTAATTACGATCACGACAAGATACAATTCAAACAACGCTTTCCCGACTTTTTTGATAACTGGAATTTAGAAGTGGCCTTTACCGGATCCTCTACTATTGAAGCCTCAAACGCTTCCTTGACCCGTAATCTTATCGTACTCATAGCGGGAGTACTACTTCTGCTGGGTGCCCTGGTATTTATGTTTATTTCGGCACAAAGAGAGCGTGCGTTAGCCGAACGTCAAGCCAGTTTTCTGGCCAATGTTACGCATGAGCTCAAAACACCGCTGACGGTTATGCAGGCCGCTGGTGAAAATCTTTCTGACGGAAGAGTTCAGGACCAGGAACGACTTAAAAGTTATGGGAATCATATCTTTGAAGAGGCCGTCCGGCTTCGTAAAATGATTGAAAAACTTCTTGATGTAGCTAAAGCCGATGCCGGACAGTCGCTTATTGAACCGAAGCCGGTCTATCTTGATGAACTGGTCCAAAACTATCTTGATGATCACGAAGAGTTTATCCGCGATAAGGGCTTTACTCTGGAAGTAAATATGGACAATGATATTCCGAAGACCATGCTTGATGAGAATAGCTTTAATACTATTCTCGGTAATCTGGTAGAAAATGCTCTCAAATACAGTACTGAAGAACGTCATCTGGGTATCTACCTGGATGCTTCAGACAAAGAGATTACGCTTAAAATTGTGGATCACGGTATAGGAATGACAAAGAAGACCATCAATCATATCTTTGATAAATTCTACCGGGCTGAAGATACGCTTACCGCAGAAACCAAGGGCCATGGTCTGGGGCTTTCAATAGTTCAAAATTTAGTTGAATTAAATGGAGGTACAATAAAAGTAGATAGTACTCCCGGTAAAGGGTCTACTTTTACCGTAACCTTTCCGGTCTTAACGGATATACCCTCCGATGATACCGATAAACCGACCGAGCCAACTTCAAATAAACGATCTATTCCATTAACTCAGCAGTCTGAAAATTATGTCAGCTAAACCTAAGAAAATTGTTATTGTAGAAGATGAACCAAGCTTGGTCTTTACCTTGGAGGATACCCTCGAAAATGAAGGCTATAGTGTATTTGTTGCTGAAACCGGGGATACAGCTATAGATATTGTAAAGGATGAAAAGCCAGATCTGATGATACTTGATCTGATGCTTCCCGGAATGAGCGGTTTTGATGTCTGCAAGAAAGTGCGAAGCATGAATTATACATTCCCGATTATTATCCTCACGGCCCGGGATCAGGAAATTGATAAAGTAACCGGTCTGAATATCGGAGCAGACGACTATATGACGAAGCCTTTTGGCGTAAAGGAATTACTGGCCCGTATTCAAGCGCGTCTCCGCAGGTCAGAACGATATTCCAACAATACTCCTGCCAGCGAAATAGATTTAGGAGATATCCACATCAACTTAAATAAGGCCCGGGCCGAACATCCGGATAAAGGAACCATCGAGCTAACTACCCGGGAAGTCGAGCTTATTCGGTACTTGGTGGCCCATGCAAATGAACCGGTATCGAGAGATGCCCTTCTGGAGAATGTATGGCGGTATGAATTTAGTACAAATACCCGCACAGTTGACGTACATATTTCCAAATTACGTTCCAAGATAGAAACCCAGCCGGATGATCCTCAGTACTTGGTCACCCTGCATGGAGTAGGCTATATGCTGAAGATAAATTAGTTTTGACTGGAGGGTACCACCTGTTCCTTAAAATCCCGTACAAAAGGGATAAAATTCTTTATTTGTGACTCCATCAATTCCTGTTGAAAGGAATCTTTTATCCCATTTTCATCATCGAAGTTTTTGTTAATCCGTGGAATAAAAACCCGTTCGGGAAAAACATGAGCATTTCTATAGCCGACGACTTGCTGTAGTTGTTCTACCGCGCGAAGCGCTCCGAAATCTCCATTAGCCTCTCCTACCAAAGCAATGGGTTTCTTATTCAAACTACCAGGAAAAGGCAGGTAATCAATAAATAGCTTCAATATGCCGGGGTAGCCTCCATTATATTCCGGACAAACAATCACGAGTCCATCGGCCTGTACTGCATTATCAACAAAGGCATCTACAGCCGGGAGCTCCTTACCATATTTCCCTCCCTTCACTTTTTCGGTGGGAAAATCCTGCAAATCAATTATTCCCGTCTCAACTCCTTCTTCTCTATATCTCTTTTGCAAATAAATTGATACACGGAGTGCATTCGAATTGGGCCGATCTGTACCGCTTATAATTTGCAAATCTATCATAAAGAATCTCTGTCTTGTTTCTACTTAAACTAAAAATACTATTTATAAGGTAAAACCACTCCCTCCTCCCACATAATTATTAATATTAGTCTA
>CAYXVW010000003.1:0-26238 GCA_964468695.1 uncultured Balneolaceae bacterium
CGAGGAAAAAGGGAGGGGGTCGCTCAATATAGCGCTGGCAGCTCCAACGGGCAAAGCTGCTGCTCGTCTTAAAGATTCAATCCTCAGCGCCAAAGAGGGACTGGATGTTTCCCAGGAGATACGTGATGCTATTCCCGAAAAAGCCCAAACGCTTCATCAGCTATTGGGGGCACGTCGGCATAGTTCTCAGTTCCGGCATAATGCAGATAATCCAGTGCCGTATGATTTGGTGATTGTTGATGAGGCCTCAATGGTAGATCAGACCCTGATGAGCAAATTAGTAGAGGCACTGCTCGAGGATGCACAGCTTATTTTATTGGGAGACAAAGACCAGCTTGCTTCAGTGGAGGCGGGCTCCGTATTAGGAGATATTTGTAATATCTCTGGTAATATGTTTTCTAAAAATGCGATACGATGGCTATCAACACTGGGATTGGAGGTTCCGTCTGGATTTTCTAATGATCATCCGAAATCGCTAACTGATAATATAACCTTGTTAACCAAGAGCTATCGTTTTGAGGAACAGAGTGGAATAGCACAATTAGCACGCGCTGTTAATAAAGGGGACACAGATCAGTTCTTATCGGTTCTTGAATCTTTAGATTACCCGGACCTCTCTTTTTCCCAGGTAGATGACCAATTTGATCCGGAAGCTATTTTAGAGAAAAAAATAATTGGATACTTTAAATCGGTGATTGATTGTAGATCCAGCAGTAAAGCACTTGATCAAATTAATAAATTTCGGATACTTGCTGCTCACCGAAGAGGGCCTGGTGGGGTAAACCATTTAAATAGTATTGCAGAGAAAATTTTACAAAGGGAGGGTCTTATTCCTAAATACCAAGAGTGGTATCCGGGTAAACCGGTTATTATTAATGAAAATGACTATATATTAGATCTGTTTAATGGGGATATTGGTCTATGCTTGTCAGATAAGGAAGGAGCATTAAAGGTATATTTTCGTCATGAGGATTCTGTTCGTTTTGTATCGCCCGAACGTTTGCCCGAACATGAGGCTGCATTTGCTTTGACTGTTCATAAAAGTCAGGGATCAGAGTTTGGAGAAGTTTTTTTTGTACTTCCGAATATAATGTCAAAAGTGGTAAGCAGAGAGCTGATTTATACCGCGATTACCCGCGCACGATCAAGGCTCTCAATACTTGGGAGAAAGGCCGTATTGAAAAAGGGCATAGAACAAAAAATTCGCCGAAATTCGGGGCTTACAGACTATTTGTGGGGATAAAATAATTTTATTCAAAAAAAATAAAATTATTTGGAACAAAACTTTTTAATACGAGTATCTATTAGTGAACATACTGATCCCTGGTTACCTATTGTAACCATTGATTTGTACCCCGAAAAGCCAACGTACAAGAAGAAGCCGGTTGAAAGCCGGCTTCTTCTATTTTAAGTACTTTCCTCTCCCAATACCACTCCAGTTATATATCCCCTTTATTTCGCTTATAAGAGGGATTTCATATCTCGAACAGCGACTGGTTTTGAATTTTTCCTAAAATATTGGAACAAGTTTTTTGCTTACCCACTTTAATACAAACAGCAAATTAACACTAATAAATCAGTGATTGTTATGAGTTACAGACAGATACAAAATATTATTATTGTACTAACAATATCATTATTAGGATTTGCCTGCAGTGATCTTTCGACCTCTTCGGATAGCGACGAAGCTACGGTAAACGGTAGAGTAGAAAGTAACGAGGGCCAAAAAGCAAAGGGTTCAGACTATCAGTCAACAGCAGTTGAGGGAGCTACAGTTACCATGGCTCGAGTAACTGCGGATGGTAGTTTAGAAGCAATTCAAAACGCAAGCTCTGAAACCAATTCAGAGGGTGAATTTACTCTTCAGGTAGATGCAGACGCTGTAACAGATGCCTCTGGAGATATTATTGTAGTAGCTGAAAAGGAAGGCCAGCAATGGAAGGGATTCCTGTATGGAGAACTGGAAAATGGTTCTTCTTTAGATCTTAAGCCCATAACGGTTGAGTCCAGTGGTGAGGCAAGCGTTTATCAGCAAGTAGTTGCCAGGGGAGAAACCGGATTGGTTTCCAAAGCTGATATTGAAACTTATATCGGTTCTGAAGCAGCGGCTGAAATAGAAAGTAACGAGGATGCCGCTGTTGAATTTGCCACTGCTCTGGCTAAAGAGGCAGAGGCCCGGGCTACGTTTTTTGCCAATCAGTCGATAGAACTTACCGAAGAGCAGAGAATGGAAATCAGAAATGCTAAAGCTGAAGCTCTTGCAAATCTTCATGCTTCCTTATATGCATCATCCAGTCAATCTGCTAAAGCTGAAGCTTATGATACCTATACAGAAACAATTGCTTCGGCCCATCTTGAAGCGGGCGTTAATGCCAATGCATATGCTAAAGCTAAAGAAGGGGCGAGTAACCTGATTATCAAAAATACTACTGAATTGTCCGGCTCAGCACAGTCAGAAGTAAGGGCAAAATCTGCGGTTATAGTTGCTATTGCTGTTGATAAAGCGGTACAAGCTCGAATGGAAGCAGCCGAAATTGCAGAATCTTCTGTAGAGGCTGCAGTACAGGCCGGTACCCAGCTGCGTGCGGATATACGGAGTAAAGCTACTGCAGGAGCAAGCGAAGTTCAAAGTTTGTTTGCTTCTTATAACGAGAAAATTGTTGATGTACTTGAACAGGAGTTTTCCGCTAATGCGGAAACGATTGTTGGTATTAATAGCCAAATTAATAGTACCGGCGGTATCAAAGCTACATTAGAGGCAAGTATTGGAGCCAGCGCTAATACGGATGCCATCGTAGATGCGTATACCACTTTCTATTCAGCAGTAGAAACGCTGGTTAGTAATTTATTTACCGCCGGCACAGATGCGGAAGCCCAATTAATTTCTGATGTCATGATTCTCATTAACATCGAAAACTAATCTGTTCACATACTGGGATAATTTATTGTTGGAAAAGGAGTCGATTAACAGTCGGCTCCTTTTCTATTTTAATCCCTTCTATAAGTAGTGATTGATCACAAAAAAATTAGTACCTTCATTCATATAATCTTACATAATTTTTTAAAAGGATTAGTTTAATGGAAAGCGATCAGCTGCGACGTTTACTAGGTAAAATGAAGTTATTCTCCAAGCCTCATCCCTGGCATGGGATTAATATTGGAGACGAGGCACCAGACGTAATAAAAGTCTTTATTGAGATTGTTCCCGGGGATACGATGAAATATGAGCTGGATAAAGAAAGCGGATATCTTAAAGTAGATAGGCCGCAACGATTTTCAAACATTTGTCCCGTTCCCTATGGATTTGTTCCGCAAACCCTATGTGCGGAAGAAGTTGGGCGCTATTGTATGGAGAACTCAGGATATGATAATATTGAAGGCGATGGAGACCCTCTGGATATTTGTGTGTTGACCGAACGTAATTTACCCCATGGTAATTTGATCTTAGATGCTATCCCAATAGGAGGACTCCGCATGATAGATGGGGAAGAGGCCGATGACAAAGTTATTGCGGTTCTGCAGGGAGATGCTTCGTTTGGGCATATACGTGATATCTCAGAAGCCCCAGAGCACCTGGTTGAACGATTATCACATTATTTTCTTACCTATAAGGAGAGTCCATTTGGAAATGAGAAGCGGAAATGTAAGATCACTGATATTTATGGGAGGAAAGGCGCAAAAGAGGTTATAAATTTTAGCAGAGTGGATTATAACAATGAATTTAATATGGCCAAACGAGAATTGCTTAAAATTCTCCGCCAGGAATTAAAATAGGAGAGAAATAAAAAAGGCATGGCGGTTGATTTAACCGCCATGCCTTTAGTATCTCTTTCAATAAGAATTAGTTTGCTGCTGAAGTATCTTCAGGATTTACCTCCAGTAATTCAACTTCAAAAATAAGCGTTTCATTAGGTCCGATTGGTCCGCCGGGTCGTGGATTTGATCCATAGCCAAGCTCGCCGGGAATCCAGAACTTGTATTTAGCTCCTTCCTCCATTAATTGAACGCCTTCAGTCCATCCTGGAATAACCTGATTGAGGGGAAACTGAACCGGATCACCATCATAAGAACTGTCAAATTCAGTACCATCTAACAGGGTTCCCTGATAATGAACCTTAACCTCATCAGAAGCGCTGGGAGATTCTCCGGAACCTTCTTCTAGTACTTTATACTGAAGTCCGGAATCGGTGACCTGTACCCCTTCGTTATTTCTATTTTCTGCTAGAAATTCTTCTCCTTTCTGTTGATTTTCGGCTGCTTCCTTTTTCTGCTGTTCCTGTGCTCTTTGTTGCGCTTTCATTTGGTAGGACTGCACAATTTGCTGCATCTCCGATTGCGACAGGGCAGACTCTTGATCCTCAAGAGCGGCTTTAAGTCCACCTGCAAATTTATTGGCCTTAATATCCGTCATTCCCTGATTTTTAAGTGACATTGACGCGATTTGATACCCAAGACTATAGCTTACGCTATCGATATTAGTTTCAAGGGATACATCAGACGATACGGTATCTGAGTCTGAATTACATCCACTAAAAAGTAAGGCGGGAACTATGAAAAGTATGGAGAAAAAAGTAGATAGTTTTGTTGATCTCATTGTAATTATTGAATTTAAAATTCGCAGTTAAGTTTCAAAGGTATCCAAATTTTCATCGTTTAAAAAATTTACGGATCAAGTTAAGTGAATTAAAGATAATATCGTATCTTTGAGTTCGGTCAAGAGCCGTAAGCATTTCATAAATTACAATAAAGCTACAGGTATACTTTTGAGTTTCGAGCAGTTTACATTAAATGAAAAGTTGAGTCTCGGGTTACAAGATCTTAATTATACAGATCCAACACCTATTCAGGAAGAGTGCATACCATTAATTCTTAATGGTAGAGATGTTATTGGAGCAGCTCAAACCGGTACAGGAAAGACCGGGGCCTTTGTGATTCCCTTAATTCAGAGAATCATCGAGAATCCTTCTGAACATACGCAGGCGCTTATTTTATCTCCCACTCGGGAATTGGCCCAGCAGATTGAAGAACAGATATTTGCGCTGGGATACCATACAGGCGTGAGCTCTGCAACGGTTACGGGGGGGAGTGACTACGGAACGCAGGTTAAGGCAATCCGGGCCGGAGTAGATATTATTGTAGCGACTCCTGGCCGACTTATTGACCAAATGAAAGTGCTGGACCTTGATTTTAGTCACCTCAAGTATCTGGTGTTGGATGAGGCTGATCGGATGCTCGATATGGGTTTTCTTCCCGATGTCATGAAGATCGTCAAAAAACTGCCCAAAGAACGTCAAACAATGCTTTTTTCCGCTACCATGGTGGAAGAGGTGCAGAAAGTAGTTGATCAGGTGATGACAAATCCGGCGGAGGTAGAATTTGAAGTATCCAAACCGGCGGAAAATGTAGACCAGCAGATTTATTTTGTGCATCCCAAGAAAAAACTGAAACTCTTTGAACAGCTTTTCGATGCTGATAAGTATGAAACGGCTATTGTCTTTTGTGCCACCAAACGCGGTACAGATGAGGTCGAGCGGATGCTTAAAAAGCGGGGCGTAGATGCCGTAAGCATGCATGGCGATCGCGATCAGGAAGAAAGAAATGAAGCGCTGCGTCTCTTTAAAAACAGAAGCCATCCGGTAATGGTGGCAACGGATGTACTTTCACGGGGTATAGATATTGACGACGTATCACTTATTGTAAATTTCGATGTGCCCAATAATCCGGAAGACTATATTCACCGAATTGGTCGAACGGGGCGTTATGACAAGTCGGGGACCGCAATCACTTTTGTAAGTAATAAGGATAAAAAATACTATCATTCCATTAAGGAAGTTGTGGGGGATCAACTTTCTGTTCAGGATCTTCCAGAAGAAAAGAATAAATCGCAAAGAAACGATAGCCAAAGACAGGAGAAACGACAGGAAAAGGAAAAAACTTCAGAGAGTAAAAAGAGAGAGCGGACCACCCCTAATAATGATAAAAGATCTTCCCAGGAAGAAAAAGAGCCTGCCTCTCAAAGTGAGCTAGCTACTAAAGGAACCAGTAAACAACAAACTCATTCCAAACACAAAAAGGACAACAGGTCATCAGGTAAAAAGAAAGTAGAAAAGCAGTCCGCAAAACAAGAAAAGAAAGCTGCTACTGAAAAATCCGATGAAGCTGAAGATCTTTATCAAGAAAAGATTGAGGTCAGTAATAAGGATATATATCAGCCAGAAGTTATTGAACGTGCGGTTGTTCGAAACCGAAGAAAGTTGAGACCGGCTAAAGGATTTTGGGGGGTAATAAAGAGTCTTATTCCAAAAATTTTCTAAGCGATGGGTGACAGTATAAAATCAGCACTTATCTGGTTAGGAGTAGCGCTGTTATTGCTAATATGGCTTCCTATGTTGGCTATCCGGCGGCTATTTGATCGGGATGAGGCTCATTATAAGACGGGGAAGCTATTCAGAAAGTTGGGAAAGGCCATATCTAAGATTAATCCTAATTGGGCAATTACCATCAGTGGCCGAACAGATATCGATGATCGGGAACCCTATATTATGGTCTGTAATCATTTATCACAGGCAGATATTCCCCTCATTTCGAATTTACCGTGGGAGATGAAGTGGGTGGCGAAGAAGGAACTTTTTGATACTCCTGTCGTGGGTTGGATGATGAAGTTAGCTGGAGATATTTCAGTAGATCGCGGCGCTAAAGACAGGAGAGTAAAAACTTTTCTTCAGGCACGTCATTATTTAAATAATAAATGTTCAGTTTTCTTTTTTCCAGAGGGCACACGCTCAAAAAATGGTAAATTAAACAGGTTTGCCAAGGGCGCTTTTGCGCTGGCTGTCAGAGAAGGAGTTCCTATCTTACCAATGGTAATTGATGGAACCCAAAATACGCTCCCAAAGCGCAGTTGGAAATTTGGTGAGGCTAAGCACATAAAGTTGAAAATTATGGATCCGATTCTTACTCAAGAGAAGACCGCTGATGAGGTGGATAAACTTAGAGAGACCGTGCGCAATAGAATTGCTGAACAGCTTGCCGAGTGGCGCAATAAATCGATAGAGGAAGTGGATAATTTATTGTGATTAAAACAGCTAATGTGCCCATTTAAGACCTGTAGAATAGTTTTTGGGTAAAAACTATTCTTTATTGTTGTGAATAATTAATCCCGGCATAAGTGAGAAAAGGGGATAGATTAAATAATTTTAACTGTAAAAAGGATGGAATAATTTGTATCTATTTGAAGACAGTTATTAAGGGTTATTTCCTTATTAAGAGATTAGGTTTAGTACCTATAAAGGATTTAGCAATTTTATAAACAGATATAGTTTAGTCGGGGTAAAAAAGCCGTCTGGCTATAGAGAGTAACTTGAGGGAAAAGTTATGGGGTCTGAAAGTTTAGTATGGGTTTTTCCAGCAGTGCTTACATCATTGCTGATTAGTTATATTTCAATGCCGGTCATTATTCAGATTGCAGGGTTGAAAAATCTTATTGACGAACCGGATGAGGTACGAAAATTTCATTCGGGTATGATACCAACGCTGGGAGGAATAGGTATTTTTGCAGCTTTTCTCATTTCTTTTTCAGTTTGGGGGGGAGCTACCAATTTAACGTCCTATCCATTTTTTGTTGCTTCCCTTTTTATGTTGTTTCTAATCGGTATAAAAGATGATATCTTGGTAATTTCGCCGACAAAGAAATTTCTCGTACAGCTTTTAGCCGCTGTTGAAATAGTACTGGGAGGAAAAGTATATATTGACAATCTAAATGGACTGTTTGGAGTCTATGAATTATCATGGATTGTAGGAGTATGTCTTTCTGTCGTTATTATTGTCGCACTAATCAATTCTTATAATTTGATAGATGGAATTGATGGTCTTGCAGGAGGGGTGGGGCTTGTGGCATCAGTGTTTCTGGGAATTTGGTTTTTCGGTGCTGGTTTCCATTCCCTGGGAATGCTTTCCTTTGTTCTTTCCGGAGCTCTTATTGGTTTTCTGATATTTAATTTTCATCCGGCAAAAATATTTATGGGGGATACCGGTGCAATGGCGGTAGGTTTTATACTGGCATTTCTGTCTTTACAGTTTATCAGTCTTAACCAAACCATTACAGAGAGTGAATGGCATATAGAAAATGCAACCGTCATGGCCGTTGCTGTTATGATAATACCCGTTGTGGATACACTCAGAGTATCAGTTATACGACTATTGTCAGGACATTCTCCTTTTATAGCGGACCATAATCATATTCATCACAAGTTAATTGAATCAAATATTCCACAGCATTATGCTGCAATAAGTCTGTGGATAGCGAATATAGTTATTATCGGGGTAATTTATTTGACGCAAAATTTGGAACCCAGTATGTTACTATGTATTACATTAATATTGGGCTCTGTTATGTTGCCAAGTATAAAATTAATATTTAAACACCTTTTTGGTATTTATAAAGATAAAGATCTTGCCAAACCCGATTTACCCTCTGAAACGGAAGCTTTAAAGGGTAATAAGAAACGAGCTATTGGCTTCAAGAAGCTCGCAGAATTCATAAAGGAGAGCACTACCTAAGTAAGTAGTCCCTATTAATTTACTTAGGTTCACCTGATTAAAGAGAGAAGAGGAAAGTAAAGCCTATTCGTCCTACTTAGCCATAGTTAATTAAATATCAGGACAAATGGTTCTCTTCACTGGAAGTATACTGGTTTTTGAATAGCGATGACCCAACATGATCGGTTGCGCCATTCATTACAACAGATTTAATACTTTCCCAGTTATTAAAGAGATAGCGTGAGAATACAACAAGATATACAAAACTCACTACACCTATCGGAATTTCAGCCATTAAAGGCCAATCCAGCAATAGCAAAAATCCGATAACCAATACAGAAGAAGTAAGAATAGCTATCGAGTAAAAAATAAGAGCTGCAAATCTGGATGTCCCCATATCTAACACCTTTTGTTAAAGTGAAGGAAGAAGATGTTTATTTTCTTCTAGCCTTTGAATCAACGAAAAACCGCTGATTGTTTGGGTTTACTTTAAACCTGAAGGAAAATTAGTAATTTCTAACTAATATTAAAAAAAAATAATTAAATATTTTTAGGGGAGCTTATTCACAAATACGAGCTGCTAGAGAAGGATTATAATTACTGGTAGTTTAAAGGATTTGTGTAAATAAAAGGGGGAGAAGGAAATTTAAAATGGGGCTTTGTCTCCGTCACCACTTGGGTTATGTCCCATAGGGGGAGGGCCACTGCTTTCGCTACTGCTATTTGTTTCGTTGTTACCACCTTCTTCAAATGGACTGGGTTCGGCAGCAGTCAAGTTTTCAAAGCGGGCATACTCTTCTACAAAGTAGAGGGGAACAGTACCCGTAGGACCATTCCGTTGCTTACCTATTATTATTTCAGCAAGTCCGGTCGTCGATTGTCCTTCAGGGGTTGTTTTAATGCCGTAGTACTCCGGGCGGTATAAGAAGCAAACCACATCGGCATCCTGTTCAATAGATCCTGATTCACGCAAATCACTAAGCTGTGGACGCTTATCACCACCGCGCTGTTCCACTGCACGACTTAACTGTGAGAGGGCTACCACCGGAACATTGAGTTCTTTTGCCAGCGCTTTGAGTCCACGGGATATGGATGCAATTTCCTGTTCCCGCGTACCAAAGTCTTTACCTGAAGCAGTCATTAGCTGAAGGTAATCAACTACAATGAGTCCAATATCATGCTCGCTTTTAAGTCTTCGGCATTTCGTACGAAGCTCCATGATACTGAGTCCCGGAGTATCATCCACAAATATATTAGCGGTAAAAAGTCGTCCCGCCGCATCAATCAAACGTTTAAACTCTTCATCTTCAAGTCGTCCCGACCGGGCAGACTGGGCGTTTATGCGCCCCTCCATGGTTAGCAAGCGCTGCACGAGCGATTGATTAGACATCTCAAGGCTAAAAATTGCGACTTTGGTTCTTAAATCAGGATTTTGGTGAAGGGCTGCATTACGGGCAGTTGTTAGTACATAGGCGGTTTTACCCATAGAAGGGCGTGCTGCAATAATAATGAGATCCCCATTTTGCCATCCAGCTGTTTTTTTATCTATATCTGTACCGGTAGGAACCCCGGTAATACCGGCAGACTGGCCCCGAATATCTTCCAGGTGAGAAAGTGTATCTTTTAATACATCTCCAATAGGTTGAGCCTGAGCCCGTTGTTTGGAGTTTGCAAGATCAAAAATACGTTGTTCTGCTTTGTCGAGCACATCATAGGGATCAGAGGAGCTGTCATATGCTTCTTTAATAATATCAGTACATCCCAGAATAAGGTTTCTTTTGGTTGCCTTTTCGGCTATAATTTGCGCATGATAATCCACATTGGCAGCTGAACTTACGGAACGGGTTAGCTCGGATAAATATCCTGAACCACCACACGTATCCAGCAGTCCTTTATCCCGCAATTCATTTTCAACGGTTAAAAGGTCAAGGGGATTATCCCGTTCGTACAAATCATGGAGAACTTCGAAAATGTGCTGGTGGGCTGGTTTATAAAAATCTCGTGCCGATAGCATTTGCAGAGCTACCGTTGCAGCCTCATGTTCAATAAGCATTGATCCCAGGACAGCTTCTTCAACTTCTACTGCCTGTGGGGGGACTCTCCCTTCTTGATCCATAATCTGAGCGTCATTGTTATTAAAGTTTGACCCTTCTGATGCCATCCGAAGTAAAAAACTATTGAATTAAATATTGTTGTAAGGAGTAGATTAACGAAGATTATTCCGGCCTCTAAGGGATCATAAAGTATAACAAATCCACTGCTTTTAACGAAGTGCTAATCGCATTAAAAGTATTAAAATTAGGGTTCGCCATTGAGTTCATCATACTTTTTACGGAGCCGTTGTACGTCTTCCCAGGTGGGGCGCTTCCACTTCTTATGTCGCAATAAGGCAGCGGGGTGATAAGTAGCCATAAGCTGATATTTATCTCCGAAAGAGTGAAATTTACCCCGCATCTTTGTCAGCGACTGATCACTGCCTAGGAGGGTTTGTGCGGATACTTTGCCCAGAGCTAAGATTAACTTTGGATTGATCAAGTCTATCTGCTTAAGCAAAAAGGGAAGGCTACGCTTGCGTTCTTCAGGTTTCGGATTTCTATTGTTCGGGGGACGGTGCTTTAAAATATTTGCTATATATACTTCTTCACGCTCAAAATCGATTGCATGGAGAATTTTGTTAAGCAATTGTCCGGCTTTGCCTACAAACGGTTCTCCCTGTCTATCCTCTTCTGCCCCCGGGGCCTCACCAATAAGCATAAGGTCCGCATCAGGATTGCCGACACCAAAAACCAGTTGTGTACCATCTAAATCTGTTTTAAGTACATCTGCCTTTCGACAAAGATCCTCCAACTCCGTCAGTGTACTACATTGATCTATCCGGTCATAGATACTTTCCGAACTATCTTTAGCCGTTTTTTGAGCAGGAGTATTTGTATCAGGTGAAGGTTCTGAAACCATATTGATGTCAGTTTCATCAGAAAAGGAACTGTTTTTAGCTTCTTTCTCCTTTTCCTTTGTATCAGAATCATTCTGAGAGACTTCAAAATCACCATAGAGACTACGCTCAGTTTCTAAAAAGTGAAGAACCTCTTCAATAATTTGTTCGGATTCAGAATGGGCCATGTTGAAGAATTAACCTACAAGTTCTGCGATTACCTGCTGCTCTTCTTTAGCATCTTTGGTGAGTTCTCCAATGAGATAGCCCTCACGTGAACGGGCTCCAAGATGCACGGGTAAGACCTTGTTTTCATAACGGGGATTATAAGGAATTCCTACCCGGATATAGTTATCAGTCCAACCCAGCATAGCTCCATTATGATTGGAACCTTCGAAAAGAACTTTCCGCTTTTCTCCAGAAAAAGAAGTATCAAAATTATATCTTTTTTTCTCCGAAAGGCGCCTTAGCTTGTGGGTGCGCTCTTTGCGCACACTGTCCTGTACATTGGGTTCAATATTGAGGGCATGGGTATTGGGGCGTTCGGAATAGGTAAATACATGCAGGTAGGAGACCGGCAGTGATTCAATGAAATCGTATGATTTCTCGAAAAGCTCATCGGTTTCGCCCGGGTGACCCGTAATGACATCAACTCCAATAGCGGCATCGGGCAGTAATTTTTTAATGAGCTGAACGCGTTCCCTGTATAAATCTGACTGATAACGACGACGCATCAGTCCCAGCATTTTATCACTTCCACTTTGCAAAGGCATGTGGAAATGAGGCTGAATTTTATTTGACTCCGCCGAAAAATGAATCAGCTCCTCATGCATTAAATTTGGTTCTACCGAAGAAAACCTGATGCGTTCGAGTCCACTAACCTGATCAAGCGCTTGCAACAACATGAAAAAATCTTCATCGGTACCACGACCAAAGTCCCCGGCATTTACTCCCGTAATAACGACTTCCTTAAATCCTTCATCAACCAATAGGCGGGCATTTTGCACTACAGAGCTAATCTTTGGACTTCTACTTTCGCCCCGTGCCATCGGGATTGTACAAAAAGAGCATTTATAGCTGCAACCATCCTGTACTTTCAGAAATGCTCGGGTCCGGTCATCCGCAGAAAAAGCATTATGAAAGTCGACTGCTTCATTTACATCGGAATTATAAACGATAGGTTCATTTCGTTTTTCAAAGGTATCGAAGAGCTCAAGAAGCTTAAATTTATTTTTAGCGCCCAGAACGGCATCCACACCGTCAATTTCAGCAATCTCATCCGGTTCTAACTGGGCGTAGCAGCCGATCACAGCAACAAAAGCTTCCGGATTTCTACGCAAGGCTTTGCGCACCGTCCTTCGGCAGGTACTGTTTGCGCTCTGTGTCACAGAACAGGTATTAATAACATAGATATCGGCCTTTTGGTCAAAATCAGCAATATCATAGCCCTCATCTTCAAAATCTTGTTGAATCCGCATGGTTTCTGAATAGTTCAGCTTACATCCGAGGGTTTTAAAGGCTGCTTTTTTCATGATATCCGGTAAAATAGATCTTATCGCTATTATCTTTTTGCTGTTTTAACTTACAAAATGCAGTGGCAAAATTCGATTGGCAAATAGATTCGGATTAAATTTTTTGTTCCAATAAAAAAAGGAAGGAATTGCAATCAATTCCTTCCCCATATTGTCTGTTTATTTTCTATTAAGCAACGTAGTGATGCCATCCGTAAACAAGAATTGCCAAGACAATAAAATTAATAATACTGATAGGTAGCATGCGCTTCCAGCCCAGCTTCATCACTTGGTTATACTTAAATCGGGGAATAGTCCACCGTACCCAAATGAAAGTGAACACCCAGAACACTGTTTTAAGCGTAAATACTGAAACATCCAGCACCGCCTTTGCGGTTGCGCCCATATCGGGCAGCCAATACTGGGCAAAGGGCAGGTGGTACCCGCCAAAGAAAAAGGTAGTGATAAGCATACTGCCAACTACTACGTGCATATATTCGGCCAGAAAGAACATACCAAATTTCATACCGCTGTATTCAGTATGGAATCCACCTACCAGTTCCTGTTCCGCCTCAACCAGATCGAAAGGAGTTCTGTTGGCTTCTGCAAAAGCGGCTACGATAAATATGACTGCTCCAATGGGATTCCGAAATAAATTCCACCAAGCTTCCTGGGAATTAACAACGTCTATCAAGCTAAGGGAACCGGTAAAAAGAATGCAAGATGCGATTGCCATTCCCATGGGCAATTCATAGCTGATCATTTGAGCAGCGGCCCGTAAACCTCCAAGCAGAGAGTACTTACTGTTGGAAGCCCAGCCACCAAGTGTAACACCGTAGACTCCCAGTGAATTTACAGCCAGCAGGTAAAGCACTCCGGCATTGATATCCGTTACAAACAGACCATCTCCAAAGGGAATAACCGCAATTGTCATCAAGGCGGTTACAACCGGAATCATCGGGGCAATGGCATGAATGGTTTTAAAACCCTTGGCCGGAGTCACATCTTCCTTTAGCAAAAGCTTTACAACATCAGCCAAAGGCTGAAACAGTCCCAACGGTCCCACCCGATTAGGGCCTAATCTGTTTTGAATAAATGCCGAAACACGTCGTTCGGCATAAACGGCTATTGCTGCCGAATTAAGCAGCATAAATAGCGCAATTCCTAAAACAATATATGATGTAGTAGTTACAGGCTCCATGTAATAGTGTTATTAAGCTTGTTTTACTTCAGTATTTTCAATGGGAAGCTGAACACCTTGTTCTTCATCCATTTTCTGGTAACTAACGTTTTCCAGTGCCTCAAAATGATCACTTAATTCACTGAAAACAGAACGGGAGTGCTCAAAATTGAATTCAAGTCCAAGTCGATCTCCCAGATGATTTAAGAATTCCCAGAGTGGCAGACAGTCCACTTTATTATCTTCACTCACCCAGTTATCGAAATTGGTACCGTAGCGGTCTAGGCGTCCTTCAGACATTTCAAGGTTAAGACGCCTGTTGGTATATTTTGTTTCTTTTGCCGGATATGAGCGTTGAATTCGGCCATCAACATTCACATAACTAGCCGCATGTTCCGCTACGCATGTGATTGGAATGACCAGGTCAGAAGCTTTTGTGGTATCTGTCTTATTGGTTGCCAGTGAAATGGTATAGGTATCAGACAGATCTTCGGCCTTTAATACTTCTCTTCCCACTAAATCATCAGATAAGATAACAACGATTTCTGCTTCTTTTATGGCTGTCTTAATTCCGTTCTCATCTACTTCATCCAGATTAATCAGGCGACATCCATTGGTATTGGGAGCCTGATCGTCGGTAATAAGAAAATCGTCACCATAACCAGGAATAATGTGAGGAGTGAAGATAGCATTTGGGCTTCCCAGTAAGTTAAAGAATTTGTTGAATGCATAATTTTCTTCTACCGAGGCATGTGGAGAGCCGATGACCGCAAAATCTTTTGGATCATGTGCTTCTATGGCCTCAACAAAGGTTTCAATAGCATTATTCCATGAAGTATTGGAATGGTTATTACCATCCAGGTTTATGGAGGGTCGAGAAACCCGGTTCTCATTAAATTGTTCGTATGCTTCACGACCGGCGTCTGGCATCCAATAATCGTTCACTTCCGGATTTTGACGCGGTGTAATACGAAGTACTTCATTATCGCGGGTCCACAGGTCAATATTGCATCCTTTACCGTTTGTAATATCAATACTTGGGGTCTGATTCATTTCCCAAACACGAGCCTTAAATCTAAAATCTGCTGATGTTAAGGCTCCTACGGGACAAATATCAACGGTATTGAGGGAATATGGATCATCAAATTCTTCCCCAGGACCGGTCATCGGGTAGTTATCAGCACCGCGTTGTACAATGGTAAGCTGATTGGTTTCGCTAATTTCTTCCGTAAAACGGACACATCTTGTACAGTTAATGCAACGTTCCGCATCCAGTACAACACGAGGACCAAGCTGAACGCGTTTGGGACGATGCACTTTCTTCACTTCAAAACGACTGCCTTCCGGACCATATTTATAGGTCTGTATCTGCAGTGGGCATTCCCCGGCCTGATCACAAATTGGGCAATCAAGTGGATGATTTACTAAAATAAACTCCAGGTTATCTTTTTGAGCACGTTCGATCTCTTCGGACGTTTCCTGGGTATGGACAACCATTCCATCCTGCAGTGGGGTAGAGCAGGAGGTTTGAGGATTGGGAAACCATCGGATTTTACGTTCTCCATTTTCATCAAGCTCGTATTCACCTGTTTCACGATCCTTAACAGGGGTTCCCACTTTCACCATACATTGCCGGCAGTTTGCCGGTATTGACATAGAGGGATGATAACAGAAAAAAGGAACCTCCAATCCCTGGTCCAGAATGAACTGGAGCAGCATATGGTCTCCTTCATATTCGTAACGTTTACCGTCTATAAATACTTCAGGCATCGTTTTTATATTTATTGTTTAGAGACACCGTTTAAAGATGTCCGCAATATCAAAATTTCTACTTCTTCTTTAAAAATAACACATTCAATCAGGCAACTGCGTGCGCTGATTTCTTGCAACGTGCTTCGAATTCGTCTCGAAAACGATTTATAGTGTGGCGGACCGGCCAAACTGCGGCATCTGCCAAGGCACAGATAGTGCGACCTTCCATTTGGTTACCCACATCGAGGAGTAAGTCGAGATCCTTCATCTCTCCTTCTCCATTTTTTATTCTGAGCAATACTTTTTCGAGCCAGCCGGTACCATCGCGACAGGGGGTGCATTGACCACAAGATTCGTGCTTGTAGAAGTGGGCAATTCTCCAAAGTACTTCTACCATATCCGTATCTTCATCCATCACTACCATACCTGCCGTTCCCATCATAGAACCGGCATCCTTTAGCGAATCCGAATTCATGGTTACCCCCTCAAGCTGGTCTGCACGGAGTGGAGGAGTGGACGATCCACCCGGAATGATAGCCTTCAGATCCTTTCCTCCTCGAATGCCACCGGCCACTTCATTAATAAGATCCATTACGGGAATGCCGGACGGATATTCATATACACCAGGACGATTCACATGACCTGAAATTCCATACAGAATAGGCCCGGGATGTTCTTCTGATCCAATATTTCCATACCAGTCGGCTCCATTATTAATAACCAACGGTACGTTGGCCAGGGTTTCTATATTATTAATGGTGGTTGGACGGTTCCAGAGTCCTTTTTGGGCAGGGAAAGGGGGCTTGGTTCGCGGATAGCCCCGCTTGCCTTCAAGAGATTCCAGCATAGCCGTTTCTTCCCCGCAAATATAGGCACCGGCTCCGTACGTTAGCTCCATTTCCATGGAAACATCTGTACCTAAAATATTTTCGCCCAAATATCCTTTTTCATAAGCATCATCAACGGCATCTTGCAGCTGGTGTACCCAGGAAATGTACTCCCCGCGGATATAAACGTAGATGACATCCACCTGCATCGCATAACCCGCAATAAGAGCCCCTTCGATAAATAAGTGGGGATTGTATTCAAAAATCTTTCGGTCTTTAAAAGTGCCGGGTTCCGATTCATCACCATTGCAAGCCAGATATCGGGGACCACCATCCGGATCAGGCATGAAACTCCATTTAAGTCCGGCGTTAAAACCCGCACCGCCGCGTCCGCGAATATTGGCCGCCTTTACTTCATTAATCACATTATCCCGGGACCATTTATCCTGGTCATTTAAAACCTGTTTCCATGCTTTATATCCGTCATTGTCTTCGTAGACATCAATTTCCTGCAGATTAGGAATATCGGGAATTAACAGTGGTTCGTATGATTTCCAGTCTTGAGCCATTATTCTGAAGCAGCTTGATTTCGTTTTTCCAGTTCCGGCATTGCCATAGATTCGAACTCAGGCTTTTTGCCGTTCTTCAAATTTTCAATGAGGGTATCAACTTTTTCTTTGGTGAGGTTATTAACATAAACATCGTTTGTTAATTGCAGCATAGGGGCATATCCACAGGCGCCGAGACATTCAACCTCATTTACGGTAAACATACCATCATCCGTTGTTTCACCTGCTTCAATGTCTAATTTCTCTTCGAGATGATGCAGGATATCATATCCTCCACAAAGCTGGCAGCTTAAACAGGTGCAAACATCCAGAACAAACTTTCCTTTTTCCTCTTTATAGTATTGGGTATAGAAACTGGCAACACCTGCTACATGGGACCTGGGAAGATCCAGTGTTTCCGCTACTAAGATTTGTACTTCCGGTTTGACATGGCCGTATTTATTTTGGGCAACCCATAATACACGCAAAGTTGCTGCTTTAACGGTAGGAAACTTGGCTTTGATGCGTTCAATTTCCTGTAGTTCTTCTTCTGTAAATGACAATTCAGCCATTAAACTATTCAGTCTTAAGTTTTTAAGTTATAGATATTAGCAGCGATTTATTAAATACGATGCTATACCTTGTCACTTGCATTAATTTTTTATTTATCAGCTTCTCCCATTACGGGGTCAACACCACCGATGATAACCACCGTATCGGCAACCATTTCTCCGTCCAGCATATCTTCAAGTGCCTGAAGATTTTTAAATGATGGAGAATTTATTTTAAGACGCCAGGGATGTCCGGTACCGTCACTTTGAATGAAATATCCCAGTTCGCCTTTTGGTCCTTCTACAGCATGATAAGTTTCGGCTCCTTCAGGCGGACAAATACCAATATCAGTCATCATAAAGTCATGAATCATTCCCTCCATGGAATAATATACTTCATCTTTGGAAGGATAGGCCTGTTTTGCATTGTCCGTACGGACAGGCCCTTTGGGTAATTTATCCAGGCATTGCTGGATAATGCGGATACTCTGCTGCATTTCTTCCATCCGCACATAGTAGCGAGCCAAATTATCACCTTCCATACGTGTAGGAATCTCAAAATCTACGTCATCATAGCGGGCATACGGTGCAAAGTCGCGTATATCATAGGCGTAGCCCGAAGCTCGAAGCGTAGGGCCAGTTGCTCCGATTTCCAATGCTCGTTCAGGAGTTAATACACCCACCTCGCGATTACGATCGAAGAAAATACGGTTACGATCAAGCAGATTATGAAAGTCTTCCAGCTCTTGGGGAAAATCATTAACAAATTCCTTGATGAGCGACATCGCATCATCGGTAAGGTCATTAGCAACTCCACCTATACGTGCGTGCGAAATAGTAAATCGGTGTCCGCCAATATGATCAAAAATGTCGTACAATTTTTCGCGCTCACGGAACGTCCATATAAAGAACGATACAGCACCGGCATCCATAACCATGGTACCCAGCCAAAGGAGATGCGAAGAGATACGAGCCAATTCACAACCAATCATCCGTATATAGTGAGCGCGCTCGGGCACCTCAACATCAGCGATTTTTTCAACGGCCGTACAAAGGGCAACGTTGTTACTATAAGGGGAGAGGTAATCCATGCGATCGGTATAAGGCATGAATTCCTGATATGTTTTGTTCTCTGCAATCTTTTCTACTCCCCGGTGGAGATATCCAATATCCACTTTAGCTTTTTGGATAAGCTCTCCGTTAAGCTGAAGAATAAGACGAAGCACACCGTGGGTAGCAGGGTGCTGGGGGCCCATATTAAGCACCATTTCGGTGTTTAAGGGGTCATCATCCTGCATTTCAATCGTGGTATGCTTATCCTCAAGAGATTGATAGAGCTTCTTTTGATGCTCTTCAAAAAACTTGGGATCAACTTGATCTGAAATATTCTTGGTTTTCATAAAAGACTACTCGGTATCTGGCGTTGTACTTGGCAGTTCAATCGATCCCGGTATGCCTAACAAAGGAAACTCTTTACGCATGGGATAATATTCATAATCTTCGGGCATAAATATGCGTCGGAAATCCGGATGGTTATCGAAGTGAACTCCGAACATATCATAGACTTCCCGCTCCATCCAGCTTGCTGATTTCCATATATCAGCAACGGATTCTAACCGTGGATCTTCTTCGGGAAGACGCACTTTAAGGAAAAGGCGTTCACGATCGCGAAGAGAAATTAAATTGTATACCACCTCAAATCGTTCTTCAGAGGTAAACCGGTCAGTGCCAAAGAGATCATTCAAGTAAATAAAATGATGCGTAGATTTTAGATATTTACAAATATCTACCACCGCATCCGCTTCAACCCGTACAAAAGTATCGCCGGTTGACTGGTAAACTTCGATAAACGAATCCGAAAATTGATCGGAAAGTCCGTCGACTACATTTTTTAGTGTATCTGACAATTCTAAATCCATATTAGGTATCGAGCATTACAGAGTGTTCTGTGCGAATTTTATCCTGGATTTTCATAAGGGCATGCAAGAGGGCATCGGGACGAGGAGGGCATCCTGACACATAAGCGTCGACAGGCAAAAAGTTATCACAACCTTGAACAACCCCGTAACATCGGTGCATTCCTCCGGTTGAAGCACAAGCTCCCATGGCAATACACCATTTGGGATCGGGCATTTGGTCCCATATTCGTCGAATAGCATGGGCCATCTTGTAATTCACCCAGCCGGCCACGATCATTACATCACTTTGGCGGGGAGAAAAACGCATCACTTCCGAACCAAAACGAGCCGCATCGTATTTAGGTCCGGCAAATGCCATCATCTCGATGGCACAGCATGCCAAGCCCATAGGCATAGGCCAAGCCGCATTCGAGCGTGCCCAATTTGTTAAAGCATCAACTTTTGTGGTGAAATAACCGTCACCAAGAGAACTTTCTATACCCATAAGTTTACAGGCCTAATTAATTAAACATTCCTTGTTTTGCATCCCAATCGAGGGTGCCGACTTTTACGGTATAAAGCAGACCGATAAAAAGTGTTACGATAAATATAACCATTGCTACGAGTGTTCCTAAACCGTAATCAAGATATCGAACAGCCCAGGGATATATAAAGACAACTTCAAGATCAAAGACAATGAATTCCATTGCTACCAAATAAAAACTGATTGAGTAACGGTCTCTTGCTTCACCGACAGGGTCCATTCCACTCTCGTAGGGATTGAGCTTGTTCGTGTTCGGACGAAAGGGGCCCAATAGCCGGGATAGACTCATTAGCAAAATAGCCAGTACAATGGCAATACCGCCTAAAATGAGGATCGGAAGATAGTTATTCAGCATCAGTCAAAATCGGTTAAAATTGTCAGTCAGAAATTAGTAGCCAACACCCATAATGTCAATAAAATAAGGTGGGGAATATAGGATTTCTGAAGTTCAAAACACACTAAGTTTTCTAAGGTGTTGTTATTTAAAATAGATATAAACAGTAGTTTCGCTTACTGTAGGCCATATGGCCTCTAATACTTCTAACAGGTGGAATGGATAAGAGCTCCAACGGCATAACCGTCGCGTAGCTCGTTGTACTTTTGTATTGCTTTTTCGGTTTGTCGTATATGGTATGTAACTTCTTGTTCGGATAGAAACTCTTCGGTTTCATCACATATCTGTAACCGTTCATTAAATCCCTGGGAAAGAATCACCACTTTGGCATCATGTTCCAGTAATTCTTTTACATCTGCCGGTTGTATACCAGGAGTGTGATGGGTGCCGGTTTCATTCCAGTCCCACTTGCGGGAGCCGCCTGGAAATAATTTTGCATCTTTATAAGTAGTTCCGTTTTCCAGAGAAATTTTACCCCATTTGATAGAATCAACTTTTGGAGATTGTACATCCTTAGTCATAATAATCGAGGTTTTTTATAAAGAATCTATTTTTTGAACAAAAGTTTGATATTATACGTTTAATAATGAACCGTAAAAAGTTTACGGGCACATAAAAAATCAGTAAATTTAAATCCTTAATTTCAAAAGATAAGTATTACAGCTTTGGATAAGATAAAAATGGATATTTTAGGGCTCTCAACCAGTCCCAGTAGTGGAGGAGCCTATGCGTTAATATTAAATGAGATCGAGGGTAATCGTCGGTTACCTATTATTATAGGTACGTTTGAGGCACAGGCCATAGCATTGGAACTGGAACACATCAAGCCGCCGCGGCCAATGACGCATGATCTTTTGAAAAACATGGTACAGGCGTTTGGAGCCAATATTAATCAGGTCTTTATAAATGACTTAAGCGAGGGGACGTTTTTCGCTAAAATTATTTATGACGATAATGGTGAAGAACGTGAACAGGATGCCCGTCCCAGTGATGCTATTGCTTTGGCTGTTCGTTTCGGTGCTTCAATCTTTGTAAATAGTGAGGTCCTCGATGAGGCAGGCATTGTTTCCGAATCAGAGGGTGAGGGAGATCTTACGGCCACATCCCAGGGAAAAGAATCTGGGGGAGAGATGAGCAAGCTTGAAAAGCTTGAGAATGAGCTTCAAACTGCTATCGATACCGAAAATTATGAAAAAGCTGCCCGCTTGCGGGATGAAATTCAGAAGTTAAAAAGCTAGAGTCATTGCAGAAGAAAAATTATTCATTCCAGCAGCTGCCGTTTTCCCAGTTATTTCAAACTTATGTTTCTGATTTTTCGAAACTAAATTCCTTTTATCGGACTAATCCTTTTGATAAGGAAGCGATACGGAAACATGTTCAGGATTTTCAGTTTGATGGCGACCGCCAGCAGCTCGTTAAAATACTCGAGCGTTTTAATGCCCCCTTTGTTTTGGATGAACGGGCACAAGAGAATATCCGACGATTGGAAAACGAGGATGCGTTAGCTATTGTCACCGGGCAACAGATGGGTATCTATGGTGGACCTTTATATACAGTTTTAAAAACGATCAGTACCATCCATTTATCGCGGCAGATGGAGGAACTTCTAGATCGTCCGGTTATCCCAATATTCTGGTTGGCTGATGAAGATCATGATTATGATGAAGTAAGCAAGTTAAACTTGTTAAACAGGGATCAGTTTCAAAGCTGTGCCTTACCATCGCGTTCTCAGCCCTTGCCACCGGTTGCGAATATTACCCTTCCCGATGATGAGCTGGCAGTATTCAAAGAAGAGGTACAATCCTCCCTTTTTGAGACCGATTTTTCATCCGACCTGTGGGAGTTACTGGATAGCTGTTATGAATCGGGACGAACTTTTGGTCAGGCGTTTGGGCATTTGATAAGCCGTCTTTTTTCAAAATATGGGGTGGTATTGGCTGGCAGCAATCATCCGGAGGTTAAATCGCTGGTTACAGATACGCTGAAGCGTTCGATTTCGGATGTGGAAGGGATAAAGCAATGTCTCGAAAAGAAAACCGAAGAAATAGGAGAGGCTTTCCATCAGCAAGTAACCCTATATGATTCTAATCTTTTTTATTTGGAAGAAAACGGACAACGTATAAAAATTAACAGAACCGATAAAAATCACTGGTCAATCGAAAGTGGATGGGAATGGACCACCGAAGAATTGCTTAAGGATATAGAAAAGCATCCGGAGCAATATTCTCCCAATGTCTTTTTACGTCCCATTGTACAGGATAAGCTACTCCCGACGCTGGGTTATGTGGCGGGTCCGGGAGAGATTGCTTATTATGGCCAAATGAAGGGATTATATTCCTGCTTTGACATGGAAATGCCGGCTATTTTCCCTCGCATGAGTGCTACTATTGTGGGTCCTGCGATAGATCGTATTTTTGGTGAGCTGCCGTTTGCATTCCATGAGTATTCTCAGCGTATTGAAGACTTAGAATCGGCTTATGTAGAACAATCTGACCAAATAGATATCGAGGCCGTTTTTTCGGATTGGAAGGAGAAGGTTGAGGCTATAGCTGAACCCAAAAGAGAGGAAGTAGCTGAAGTGGATGCCACCCTTGACGGAGCAGCGGGTAAAGCAACTGCAGTATATTTTGGGGAGCTGGATAAGCTAAAAGGGAAAGTATACCGGGCGGTAAAGCAACAGGATGAAACACAATTAAAGCGTATCCGGAAAATTCATAAACATCTCTTCCCGAAGGGAAATCTGCAGGAGCGATCCATAGCTGCAATTTATTTTATGAATAAATTTGGCCTCAATATATGGGATGAACTGCTTGCTCAGCTTGAAAATGGAGAGGACTTTAATCAGCATAAGTTGATTTATCTTCAATGATAGCACTATGGATAGAGGAGAAAAGAAGAAAGTAATCCGGAAAAAACTTAGAAAAAAAAGAAGAGACATATCGGATACTGACTTCAGCAAATGGTCAGACAAGATCATTTCAAAGTTAAAAGGGCAACGTGAGTATAAGACGGCTCGAATTATTCACGCCTACGTTTCCATGAATGACCGGCGGGAGGTCAATACCCATTCGTTAATCCGAGAGATATTGCATGAACCAAAGCAATTGGTTGTACCGGTCACCCAATTTAATTCTGGAAATCTTCGTCATTTTTACTTGGAGTCATATAATAAACTGAAGCGAAATAAGTGGGGCGTACTGGAACCGGAGGATGGAGAGGAGTGTCCGGTTGAAAAAATAGAGTTAGTTATTATTCCCATGGTGGGGGGAGATGAACAGGGCTACCGCATTGGCTACGGAGGTGGATTCTATGATCGTTTCCTGGAGAATATTACATGTCCGAAAATAGGGCTTTGCTTTGAACAAAATATGGTTGATGAATTACCAACTGAACCTTTCGATGCACGATTAGATAAAATAATTACAGAAAAAAGGATTATTAGAAGTTAGTCCTAGCTTTTTGGGATTTTTTTGAATAGTCTTAGATTAGAAAAGATTATCTATTTATTCATTGTCAGAGAAAAATCCTTTACGTAAATAATAGTTTAAAACTATTAATCAACAGGATGTTACGACTAAAACAATTAATAAGTACCGTATCTATTGTGCTGTTTATCTGGTCGGCAGGCAGTGCCCAGGATGCAACTCGTTCCTTTTCCGACAGGTACTTTCCCCCAATGTCCGTAACCGCCAGCGGTGGAGTTATGAGCTTTACCTATGGCGGGGCCCTTACATTTCCCGCCTTATGGATTAATGAAAGCGTTAAAATAGAACCAATGATAGGATTGGTCTGGAGAGGTTTTCCAGGCGATAGCTTTAGTGTATATCCAGCGGGTGGCCTAAGAATGCTTTATTACTTTAAGAAACAATCTCTTGGAGGGCAGCCCGTCAGTTCAACTTACCTGGGATTGGGAGGAATGTCTAATGATTTGATGTTTGGTGGCCGACAATATGGTAATACTTCGGTTAGCGGTCTTATAGCCGGATATTCATTTGCACTCAGTCCCACGATCCAATTATCCCCAGAAGTTATGGCGGGTATTGATGGAGACAGCCAATTCCGGCCCGCAGTGGGAGTATCATTAGTCGTACGATTATTTCAATAAGATTTTCACATCTCACTTTTTTATTTTAAGCCTGTACTATAAATGCAAAAGCTCTGTATCAGTCACATGTAACAAAATTCCCGTATCCTCGTATTAGGAATAAAGGAGGTGAAAAATTATGACAGCAAAAACAAGACAACAATCAGCTACACAATCAATTGATTCCTTTATGGATATTGATGAGCGTAAGCTACATCAAACGATGGAGGAATTTCTTGAGGAAGAGGAAAAGGAAGAAACCAATATCTGGAATTTTGCCACTATCGCGGGACTTGCAATGTTTTTTGTGGGTATGCTGTATGTAATACAGCTGATTGGATTAAGCTGGGGGCCCGATCTTTCAGGGTTTATTAATGCTTTGCCGCTTCTCGGGGGAATATTAGTGACCTTGGTTGGATTTGGCTATTTCGTAGGTGATCGGAAAAAAGTAAAGCAGGCACAAAAAGAGAAAAAACGAAAACAGAAGAGAGCGAAGGAGTACGATTTTAATTTTGATAAAAAAGAGGAAAAGAAAGAGTTTACACTGGATAATGATTTAGGAGAAAAGAAGTCACAGAAAGGATATTCTGAAGAGAAGTATCGTTTTGATCGTTATGCTTTCCGGCAGTCTAAAAAATTATATAAATCACGTTCTGATAAAAAGCTTGCCGGTGTATGCGGGGGATTGGCTAAGTACTTTGGGATTAGCAGTACCGTGGTGCGGCTCCTTTTTGTTATTACACTCTTCGCGGGATCCGGGATGTCCTTGCTGATTTATATTGCTTTGGCCATAGTGTTGGACAAAGAACCACCTGAAATGGATAACCAATTCGATTTTTAAGAATTTGTCTGCACCATTGAAATTTCTGATCTTAGGGTTTGACAGGAGCACAACCATAAAATAAGTCCATTTAGTAGGTGTTTATAACTTTTGAAGGAATAGACGGGAGCGGGAAGTCAACCCAGATAGCTAATTTAAAAAAAGCTTTTGAGCGGGAGGGAGCAGAAGTAAAAGTTTTCCGAGATCCCGGAGGAACAGAAGTCTCTGAAAAAGTTCGTGATATCTTATTAAATCCCAATTATGATATCGATCCTGTTACGGAATTATTGCTCTTTTCGTCTGCACGATCCCAGTTAGTCGCAGAAAAAGTTTTGCCGGCCCTGGATGAAGGCTGCATCGTTATTCTGGACCGGTTTTATGATTCTACTACCGCTTACCAAGGTTACGGAAGAGCGTCAGTATCTTTAGAAGAGATCCACCGTTTGAACAGTATTGCCAGCCATAAACGCGCACCGGACCTGACGATTTATATGAAAGTTCCATTGGACGAAGCCAAAAAGAGGATGAGAGATAAGGAGAAAGATCGCATGGAACAGGCCGGAGATTTCTTTTTTGAAAAAGTAATTAAAGGGTTTAACAGCTTATCTAAACTGGAAGAAAGGTTCTATACTGTGGATGCGACACAGCCCGCTCATCAG
>CAYXVW010000004.1:0-268 GCA_964468695.1 uncultured Balneolaceae bacterium
TTTGCCTTGGCACAAAAGGCTCGTAAAAAGCCAAGGCAAATTTAAACTCCTTGGTGCGGACTTCAGTCATTGGCGTTGAATACGGCCACCGTCCGCCCCACGTCAAACAGAAATTTTCCATGTTGGTTCTGTCACTCTCAATAGAATTGGAAATAACATCGAGAGCCTATTCCTTCCGACCTTGTAAATTTTGCTGAGCAGAGTGAACGGAGGCGAAGCGTTAAAAAATCATTGCTGTCTGAGCGCTGTGTATTTTTGCAACGGGAGT
>CAYXVW010000004.1:278-26176 GCA_964468695.1 uncultured Balneolaceae bacterium
TTCAATGATTTTAGCATAGACGAAGGGAACGGCAGCAATAATTTATCCAGCCGGCGACGTTTTTGGGTTTCGTTTTTGCGTCGTTCCAAAAATGGAACAAGGAAAAAGGATAAGAATGTCTTCTTGCTAAAAGGAAAAAACCTAATCATATTTTTATAATGTCCCTTTTGTCTTGATACAAAAGAGACAAAAAAATCAAGGACCATTTAACTCCTCAGGGTGGACACCGGTCGGAAACGCTGATAACCGCTTCAGGCCACCCTTCGTTACACAGAAATGGTCCGGGGTGGCTTTGTCACTTTCAAAATACCCTATCCGGCCTTGATAAACTGATAGCTTTTAAATTCAACCTGCTTTCTTTTTACTTCAGATGCTCCTCAAAAAATTCAAATATCCGGGTGTATTCATCATACCAGGCATCGGGATCTTCGAAGCTATGCCGCTCGGAGGGATACATCATCATCTCAAATTCCTTATCGCCGGCCTGTACCAGTTTTTCAATATATTGGGCAGCATCCTGAAAGCCCACGTTATTGTCGGTAAGTCCGTGCAGAATAAGCACCGGATCTTCCAGCTGGTCTACATAGCTGATGGGAGAGCTCCGCTCGTAGTGGGTGGAATCCTCGTCCGGCTTGCCGAGGCGCGGGAGGGTGTACCAGGGATTGGTGTTGTAGTAGTTCTCCCAGTTGGTGACGGCGCGCAGGGCGGCAGCCGCATCAAAATACGCGGGTGCCACACTGGTGGCATATAAAGCCATGAATCCACCGTAGCTGCCGCCATAAATGCCGGTGCTACTGGTATCGGCCTGCGGATAGTGTTCCGCTAAGTAGTTAATTCCATCAATAATATCGTGGGTTTCGTATTTGCCCATCCAGTTGGTCACGTCTTCGCGGAACTTGCGTCCATAGCCGGTACTGTGGCGGTAATCCACTTCCATCACATAGTAACCACGGGCGGTTAAATACTGGTGGAACATATATTCACGGGGATAACTGTTGGACCACCCTTTATAGACATTCTGGAGTGATCCGGCGCCGTGCACAAATACGACAACCGGGTAATCTTGGTCGGGCTGCATATCGAGAGGTTCCAGGACGGACATCGATAAGTCGGTCTCTCCATCGCGACCGGTAAAGCGGATGTAGTCTTCTCTTTGCCAGTCAATGTTCTTAAAGCGATCGGGGATGGTGTGGGTGAGGCGCACTTCTTTAGGATTCTCGAGATCCAATGTGTAAAGTTCAAAGGGTTCATTGAAATAGGTGTATTCGTAAACCAGGTAGCGGTGATCGCGGCTAAGCTCAAAATCCTGCCGGTAGCCTGCCCGGGACGTTAGCTTTTGGATCTCATTGGTTTGGGTATCCAGGGTATAAATGTGTCGCTCTCCCGGGCCGGTTTCGCTGGAGGCAAAGACGATACGGTTGTCACCGATCCATTCTGCCCAGCTAACTTCAAATTCGCCTTCCGTATGTTGTTGGAGATTACTGCCATCGGGATCAACGCTGTAGATATGGTTCCATCCATCCTGCTCGGAAAAGAACATCAGTTTATTTCCTTCAGGAGAAAAATCAAGATCGGTTCCGTAAAACCAACCCTGGGTGGAATCTTCAAAGACGGTGGTTTCCTTTGACTCTTCGAGGTCGAAAACAATGATTTCTCTTTTCTTCATGGGAGCATCCAGCACGTCAATCGCAAGATACGGTCCCGATGCACTGATGTCGGTATCCAGGTATCCCTCCTGTTTGTGCATAAGCTCAACTTTGGATGAGTCCAGGTACGCCACGGAAATGAGCTGGGTGGGAATTCCTCTTCGGGTAGCTCCCGTTTCTACCCGTTCCCCAAGGTATTCAGGGAAATAGTACTCCTCATAATCGGAGGTGTCCCACTGCGAAAGGACCAGCTTGTCGCTGCCGGCCCAGTCAAGGATAGAAAAGTCAGGTTCCTCTTCTTCCTTGTTGGTGACTTGTCTGAGTTCTGAGGTCTGGGTGTTTAATATCCATGCGTTGCCTTCCTGGATGTAGGCAATACGTCGGCTTTCAGGTCCCCAGGTAGGGTCGTACTCCGATAGCTCGGAGCTCACCAGTCGGGTTTTGTTGGTAAAGTCGGTATCGGCAATCCAGATATCCCCTTCATCGCTGTAGGTTAGCTTTGATCCATCCGGGGAAACACGAAATCCGGATTCAAAGCGGGCAGAAGTGGTGTCTTTGTTTTGTCCGTTCAGATCCACCGTATAGTATTTTTCTTCCGTTTTGGCCGAATCATTGGCCTGGTAGTAAATGCGGGAAAGATCAGGTGAAAAGGAGGTAAAATCGGGTCGGTTGCCTGCCAGTAGCGGCTCATAAAAGATGGATTCGAGGCTTAAAGTATCCAGTCCGCTTTGTGCATGGCTTACAAGTGGAAGTAATAAAAGTAGGATTACGCTCTTAAAGAAGTATTTCATAGCTGTATTAGTCATTGGGGAATAGGACTTGAATTAAAGGAAGGATTGAGGAAAGGGCAAGTGAGGGCCGGCATAATCTTACTATTTGAACTGAATCTTAATCCAGTTTATCCAGATAATAGGTGCCGCCCAGCAGGTCCATATACTGCATCACCCAATCACGCCGACTTAGCATATAGCCCGAGGGACTGGCCAGGTTATACCGTTTGGGAGCGGGTAATGCCGTAATCATCAGGGCGCTTTGAGATTTGGAAAGACGAGTGGGAGTTGTGTTAAAGTATCGGTCGGCTGCTGATTGAACCCCATAAACTCCATCCCCAAATTCGGCAATATTCAGGTATACTTCTAAAATCCGTTTTTTCGGCCAGAGCAACTCCATTAACAAAGAAAAATAGGCTTCAATACCTTTTCTAACATAGGATTGATTGGACCAAAGAAAGAGATTTTTGGCTGTTTGCTGGGTAATGGTACTGGCTCCGCGGAGTCCTTGTCCCCGCTCATATTCCTCCAGTGCTTCTCCTATAGATGAGAAATCTATTCCCCAGTGATTGGCAAAATTCTGGTCTTCCGAAGCAATGGCCGCCATCTTGATGTGAGAAGACATGTTATTCCAGCCTGTCCATTCGTAATAGAGCTCAAAATGTTCTTCCCCATTCCACCATGCCGAAACAGAGCGCTGCATCATAAATGAGCTTGTGGGCGGATTAATCCATCGAAACAGCAATACGATAAGAGATGAGATAATGATAAAACCTGCTATAATTCGAACAAGCCAGCGTCCCAGTTTGACAAATGCCGTTTTCATCTTTCCCCAAAAATTTTTAATGCTGTTTCTTAAAGAAATGCTTTTTTAGCGATAAAAAACATCATCTTTTTGATGGGCTGCAATCATGGCGGCCCCTACTATGCTTGCGTCGTTTTGGAAGCTCGCGGCCTTGAAAGTAGTATTTATCTTGATAAAGGGGAACGTTTTGTCCGTTTTTCTGCTCAGCTGTCCCCCAAGAATAAAAAGGTCCGGATGAAATACTTTTTCCAGGTGTTCAAGTACCAGTTGCAGTCGGTTTGCCCATGTTTTTTTAGGAATGCCTTCTTCTTTGCGTGCTTTATTAGAGGCGCGCTCTTCGATTGTAATGCCGCGAATTTCCAAAAGACCCAGTTCGGTATTGGGTACCAGCTGACCATTCATGAAAAGAGAGGAGCCAATTCCAGTGCCCACTGTAAGCACAACAACAAGTCCCTGTTTCATCTGTCCGGACCCAAAGTGCATTTCTGCAAGACCGGTGGCATCCGTATCATTGATAACGGAAACCGGGTTATCGGTAATTTCTGAAAAGAGCTGCTCGGCATTTGCATCGACCCAGGAATCGTGAATACGCTTAGCGGATAACACAATGCCATTTCGCACCGGTGCCGGGAAAGCACACCCTATGGGGCCCTCCCAATCAAATTCTTTCCGAACGATCCGATGCATCTGTGCCAGCACTTTGTGGGGCGTGGTATCCTCCAGGGGTGGCGTACTTCTTCGTTCTGAGAGAATTTTACCATTCTCTGTATCTACAATACATCCCTTGATGCCGTAGCTGCCAATATCGATTCCTAAAACTTCCATATGATGTTATTGGGTAATGGTAATTTGTTATTGGTTTTCTCATTGACCAATAACCGGTAACCATTAACTATTTTTCTATAAGCACCCAGCTGTCTTCTTCGATCATGCGTTTGGCTTTCTTCCACTTGATGTCGATTACTTCACCACTGCCCATGTTCTGTATTTTAACATAGTCGTTGCGTCCCGGTTCTTCTTCCACGGTAACCGGTTGGGGTTTTTGGTCACTCCGCTGTTGTTGCTGCTGTTGTCCCCCATTTTGGCTCTGCTGGGCATTGGTTTTAAAGCCCATATTCGTAGCATCCGAGTGCTCTGTTTTAGCCTGGTTCATATTCACTTTAGCGCGTTTTTCGGGTGCTTGCTGGAGGCGCTGTTTGTCGGCCTGCATTTCGGGGATGGCTTTCCAAATCAGGGAGATTGCCTCCTGGTTGATCTCATCAAGCAGCTGTTTAAACATATCGAAAGCTTCGCGCTTGTATTCCAGGAGGGGATCCTTTTGGGCAAATGAGCGAAGGCCAATCCCTTCTTTTACGGAATCGAGCTCCCGCAGGTGGTCCATCCACTTATCATCAATGATGGAGAGTACGGCAGTACGTTCAAGGGCACGAGCAACCTCATGTCCCTCATTTTCGAGTGCTTTTTCTACATCCACCACAACGCGCATGCGGCGGATACCGTCGGTAAAGATAACCTGAACTTTGGTAGGTTTATCTTCGGCATCGGAAGCCTCAATGTTTTTGATGACTTCATAGAGCGGTTCTGAAATCATCTTTTCCTTTTTGTTGTAAACCTCGTAGGCCCGCTCAATAATATGGTCAATGAGCTTGTCCTCTCCCAGCTTACCCATTTCTTCTCGTTCCAGGTCGATATCTACTGCCAAGAATCGGAGAATCGTATCCCGGATTTCCTCGAGTTCTCCTTTGGGGTAGTGCTCCTCTACCACGCTTTGAACCAGGTCTTCGAGCATGTCATAAATATCGCTCCGCAGTTCATCACCCGAGAGGGCGTGCTTACGTCGGGCATAAATAACTTCCCGCTGGTTATTGAGAACATCATCGTATTCCAGCTGCTTCTTACGGATGCTGAAGTTGTTTTGCTCTACCTTGGATTGTGCTCGTTCCAGCGACTTGGTAATCCAGGAATGCGTAATGACCTCGCCTTCTTCAAAGTTAAGGCGGTCCATCACCTTGGCGACCCGATCAGAACCGAAAAGCTGCATCAAGTCATCTTCAAGAGAAACAAAGAACTGGGATTCGCCGGGATCTCCCTGACGTCCGGAACGTCCTCTCAGCTGCAAATCAATCCGGCGCGATTCATGGCGTTCCGTACCCAGGATAGCCAATCCACCTTTTTCCCTGACGCCCGGCGCCAGTTTAATGTCCGTACCACGACCGGCCATGTTGGTTGCTACGGTTACTGCCCCCGGCTGACCCGCATTTTCGACAATTTCACTTTCCTGGGCATGGTGTTTGGCGTTGAGAACATTATGTGGAATTTCTTCACGTTTGAGCATCCGGCTGATCGTTTCGGAAACATCCACGCTGGTAGTACCCACGAGTACGGGCTGTCCTTTTTCGTGATATTCGCGGATACGCTCGATAGCAGCGTTATATTTTTCGCGCTTGGTTCGGAATACCAGATCCTCTTTATCATCACGGATAACCGGTTCATTCGTGGGGATGATAACGACATCCAGGTCGTAAATTTCATTAAACTCCCCTTCCTCTGTAGCCGCCGTTCCCGTCATACCGGAAAGCTTATTGTACATCCGGAAGTAGTTCTGCAGGGTAATAGTGGCATAGGTTTGAGTAGCTGCCTCCACGCTTACATTTTCTTTTGCCTCAATAGCCTGGTGGAGTCCATCCGAGTAGCGGCGTCCCGATAGCACACGGCCGGTGTGTTCGTCGACAATCTGTACTTTGCCTTCCTGTACAATGTATTCTTCTTCTCGTTCAAAGAGGGTGTAAGCTTTCAGCAGCTGATTTACCGTATGGATACGATCACTGCGTTCGGCAAACAGTCGGTGGAGCTCATTGAAGCGGCGTTCCCGTTCCTGTTCAACCTCCTGACGTGCTTCCTTTATCTTCTTCTCCTTATATTCCTCGCTGAATTCATCATTTTCTTTAATTTCACTGATTTTTTCTTCCCGGAGTTCTTCGATCTCTTCTTCTATTTGGGAAGTTTCCGTACCCAAATCCGGGATAATAAAGAAATCGGGATCTTCATTGGCCTTGGTAATAAATTCCTGTCCCTTTTCGGTAAGCTCGATATTGTTCATCTTCATATCGACCGAATAATAGAGCTCTTTATCCACTTCGGGCAGTCGACGGGCATTATCCTGCAGATAAAAGGCCTCCGTTTGCTGAACCAGTCGTTGATTGGCGGGTACCTGCATCATTTTGCGGAACTTCTTGTTCTTGGGGAATCCGCGCTGGGCACGATAGAGCGCCAGGCCTGCCTCTTCCTCATTACCCTTGTCCAGTTCTTCCTGACCTTTTTTGACGAAAGAAGCCACCAGTTTTTTCTGTGCGTTAACCAGAGACTCAACCCGGGGCTTAAGCTCTTCATATTTTTGGGATTTATTATCTTCCGGAACGGGACCAGAGATAATGAGCGGCGTTCGGGCTTCATCAATCAGAATAGAATCGATCTCATCGATAATAGCAAAGTTGTGATCACGCTGAACAAGCTGTTCAGAGTTAATCACCATGTTGTCACGCAGGTAATCGAACCCAAATTCGTTATTGGTTCCGTAAGTTATATCTGCTCTATAGGCATTTCGGCGCTGTTCAGAGTTCGGATCGTAAAGATCCACACAGTCGACTTCAAGTCCGTGAAAGTTAAACAGGGGTTCGTTCCATTCGGCATCACGCTTGGCGAGGTAGTTGTTGACCGTTACGATATGCACTCCGCGGCCACTGAGAGCGTTCAGATAGGCGGGCATGATTGCGGCCAGTGTTTTACCTTCACCGGTTTTCATTTCGGCAATTTTTCCCTGGTGCATTGCTACGGCTCCGGCCAGCTGAACATCGTAGGGAATCATTCCCCATTCGTTCATGCTGCCGCCCACCTTCCATTTTTCTCCGACGAAACGCCGGCAGGTATCTTTCATTACAGCAAAAGCTTCTGGCAGAATTTCCTCCAGAACGTCTTCGATGGTATCAGTGTGTTCCTGTTCGAGCTCTTCCAACTCTTCACCGAGTTCCCGGCGCCGATCAACCGATAGCTCTTCATTGCTGTTCAGGATTTCCTTGACAGAGGTAATGTCTTCCTTAACCTCTGCTGTTGCTTCGGAAATTTTTTGCCTGAAGTTTTCGGTCTTTTGCTTGAGCTCCTCGTCGGAGAGCTGTTCCATCTTTTCATAGTGCTCATTAATTTCTTCAACGATGGGCCAGATTTTCTTAAGGTCCTGCTCGCTCTTCGTACCGAAAATACTGGTTAAAATGTCGCCTATTTTGTCGAACATAAAGCGTATTTCTTATCTCTGTATTATATGTGATTTACGAAAGTTACAGCTAACTTAGAGTCTGTTCAAATTAATTAAGGCTTAAAAGCCGGTTTTTTCTATCTTTTTACTAATCCTCTCATTTAATGTAACCAATAAATTATGGTTCTTATTGTCTAAATTTATTTTTAAATTATGGGTCTATCTACGAATTGAAGTTTTCATAAACCGATTTACCTATGAAGCGTACATATCAACCAAGCAATCGGAAGCGTAAGAACAAGCATGGTTTCCGTAAACGGAAGAAAAGCAAGAACGGAAAAAAAGTACTGAAAAGTCGACGTAAGAAAGGACGACATCGTTTGACGATTAGTGATGAAAAAGGACCGAAGTAACCAACCTTCGACCTCAAACGGTGATTTAAGCTTACCAAGAAAAAAAATCCTGAGGGGCCGGAAGAACTTTCAGCGTCTTTTCGAAAGAGATGCTCATATAATCCGCGGACGTGTTTTGGTGTTGCGGTATCAAATTGTCGATAAAACTTCTTCCGGCTGCCTTATGGGTTTTATTGTAAAAAAAAGCTTAGGCAAAGCTCATAAACGCAATCGTATGAAACGGCTTCTCAGAGAGGCTTATCGTCGGCATCAGCATATATTAACCGATCCTTTAAGTAATGTTCAAAAAACATTACATGGAGTGTTGATGGCTCGGCAAATTGATGCCACCTATACCGATGTTGAGAGTGATGTGAAAAAAGTATTGACTCAACTTCGCGATCAACTTCCCACCATTTCCTAATGTATCCATGAAATATCTTTTTATAGGATTTGTACGATTTTATCAGTTGGTGATTTCCCCATGGATGCCCAATAGTTGTCGTTATCATCCTACATGTAGTTCGTATAGCATTGAAGCATTTGAAAAGCATGGGGCTTTGAAAGGTTTATGGCTCACCGTTAAGCGCATCAGCCGATGCCATCCCTGGGGTGATGAAGGTTATGACCCCGTACCCGAATCGAAAACAAAAACAAAAGTTTAGACTGAGGTTTTCTCTTGGATCGTAATACTGTAACTGGACTCATACTAATTTTACTTGTAATGGTTGCATGGGCCTATTTTACCATGCCAACAGAAGAAGAATTAAGGCGACAGCAGGCGGAACAAGCCCGTCAGGATAGTATTGCCGCTGTACAGGAAGATAGTCAGCAAGCCCGCCAGGAAGCCGATGATAGTGCCCAGGTTGCGGAGCAACAAGCTGATGATACTGGCGATGAGAGCCCCAGTCCGTCTTTAAGTGCAGACGATGAGGACGAACAAGCTGAAATGGGGATGTTCTCCAGGGCCAGCGTGACGGATACTTCAACGACCGTTGTAAATACGCCGCTTTATAGGGCGGTATTTACTAATGTAGGTGGTGGACCTTCGCAAATGATTTTGAAGGATTACGAGAGCTGGGATCATCAGCCCATACGCATGATCGCTGATACAACAAAGTCAGCTTATTCGCTGGGCTTTCTAACGAGTGAAAATTATAATGTTGAAACCGATGAGCTGGTCTTTGAGCCCCTGACGGAAACAGATTCTTTATCGATTGGCGAGGGAGACACAACAGAAGTAAAATATGCTTTAAATATAGATGACGAGCGACGCATCATTTATACCTATGTACTGAATGGAGATTCACATCAATACGAGCTTAATGTTCAGTTTGAAGGATTAGAGCGCGATATTATTGGGGGTGCAGTTGATTTTGGTTGGAAGCCCCGACTTCGGTTTACTGAGAAAGATCCGAGTGCGGAAGCTGTCTATGCGTCAGCTTATGTCTATACCGGCGGTGAAATGGAACAGCTTAAGCTAAGCGAAGCGGGTCAAAGCGAGCAGAATTATAACGGCAATATTGACTGGGTAGCAACGCGAACGAAATTTTTCTCTCAAATTATAAAAACGGATAACCCTACACAGGGTGCGCTGCTGTTGGGAGAGCAGACGGGAGCTACTGAACAGCCAAATACACAACATCATTACCAGTCGTTTATTACTACTGATATTTCCGACCAGGGAACGGCATCATTCCAGATGTATGCGGGTCCCATGTCCTATCATGCTATGATAGATTATAACAACAGTACTTATGACATGGTTGATACGGGATACAGTTGGCTAAGCTGGATTTCTGATCCCTTGGTTAAATATCTTATCATCCCCTACTTTGGTTTTGTTGATCCATACATGAATGTAGGGCTGGCTATTATCCTGTTTGCTGTCTTGATTAAGCTGGTGCTCTATCCGCTTACGAAGAAAAGCTATAAGAGTATGGCTGCCATGAAGGAATTGCAGCCTAAAATGCAGGAGATAAAGGAAAAATACGAGGATGATCCCGAGAAGCAGCAGAAAGCAACTATGAAGCTGTATAAGGAGGAGGGCGTAAATCCGCTTGGGGGATGCCTGCCGAACCTGTTACAGCTACCGATTTTGATTACACTGTGGCGTTTTTTCCAAAACTCTATTCTTATTCGACAGCAGGAATTCTTGTGGGCAGAGGATCTCTCAGCTCCAGATTATATTTTAAGCCTGCCTTTTGAGATTCCTTTTCTGGGCGATCAGCTGGCTGGATTTGTATTACTGATGACTGCTGCAATGATGGTACAAAGCAAACTTACCGGCGGTATGGGTCCCGGAGGGGGAGGCGGCGGTGCAGCTGGTGGACCCAACATGAAGGCCCTTCAGTATATTTTCCCCTTCATGCTGCTGTTTATTTTCAACAACTTTGCAGCGGGACTTAGCCTCTATTATCTGATCTATAATGTTGTTTCCATTGGTCAGCAACTGCTTATTTACCGTCAGATTGACAAAGAAAAAGAGGCTGCCGCAGCATAACGTTCAGAGTATCTTCAAAAAAGGGCTCCGGATGTAATCGGAGCCTTTTTTATTGGTTGTCGCTTTAAGATGTATCGCTATATTAAGGCCCTATGGAAAGTATAGCCATTTCAACATATCCACAGGTGGTGTGGAGGGCGGGTAAAAAAATGCTCTGGAATACCATCCATCGGAAACCGCTAAAAAACCTACCGGAAGAGCGGGTTCGGCTCCGTATTATTGAGTTTTTAATCCGGGCCGGTTGGTCAAAGCATCGCATTTCTACAGAAGAATCCATTGGTAAGCTGGCGGGTACAGGGATGCGCACGGATATTATTTGTTACAGTCAGCAGTTTGAGCCCCGGATTTTAATCGAATGTAAAGCTGAGTATATTCCGATATCGGGAGATACCGCCCGGCAGGCAGCCCGGTATAATCAACATGTGGAAGCTCCTTACCTGCTGTTAACGAATGGTGTAACAGACTTTTGGTATAAGATGGGCGGACAAAAAGTAAAAAAGCTCGGAAATCGTCCCCCGGGTCTACCGGAAAATTTATCACAATCCCAGAAAAGTTTTGAATACTGGAGGGGTCGGGGATTTGCCGGAGAAAAAGCCTCACCTGTTCTTCGCAAGTGGTTTATGAAAATACTACCCGAAATATGGGATTCTCGTCATTATGCAAATATTCGGTATTTGTCATTCAACCAGGAACTAAGTGATCTAAATTTAAGCCATTACTATTATGTGCACTCGCTTGAAGAAGAACGACGGCTGGCTTTCTCTACTTTAACAACGGCTTATGGCGGTAGCCGAATGACGGCCATTCTGAATGAGCAAAATAATAATAAAGCGGTATTGGAAATTAATCTTGATCTTCTTTTTGACGAAAGCAGTCGTAACGCAACGGTATATTCGGATGGGGGGACTCATTTGTTTGATCTATCCGATTTTTTTGAGCTTGACACGTTTTTAAAGCCGTCTGAACTACCTGAGAAGCTCTTGGAAGTTATTGAAGAATATGCGACATAAAAGTCTGTGAATACAGTTTTATCCCCTCTGAATTTCTCGTAAGTTTCAGACTCATTATTTCATAAAATTATTATACCGTTATGCATCATTTACACCGCAAAAAATTATTTTCATTATTTGATGAGGAAAACACCATTGTCTATATGAAAGGCGCTGAATTAATGTACCGTTATGATACGGATTATGAGTTCGCCTTTCGGCAGGAGTCCAACTTTTGGTATTTGACCGGTGTAGATGAAGCCGATTTCCATCTTATTTTAGACCTCGATACCCAGGAATATCACCTGTTTGTCCCTAATCGTGATGAACAGTATGCTGTATGGCACGGAATAGTGAAGGGCAAAGAACAATATCAGTCGGAGTATGATCCTGACCATCTTCACTATGAAAGTAAACTGCCCCAAGTATTAAAAGAGTTGGATGCTGAAAAAATATATTGCCTGGATGAAGAACAGGCGGAATTTATTGAAGAGTTTGACCGCGAAGTGCCCATTGATTTAGAGGCCCTGCCCGATGCACTTACTCATTGCCGAGTGTTTAAGACGGATTGGGAACTTGACCAGTTGCGAGAGGCAGCACGGGTAAACAATATTGCACACCGCGGCGTTTTGGAAGCGTTAGAGCCCGGTAAGTATGAATATGAAATGAAAGCCGTATTCGATTATCATCAGATTTCCAATGGTTTGATGCAGGATGCCTATAACGGTATTTTCGCTGCTGGAAAAAATAGCGCTATTTTGCATTATGTGGAGAACAGCCGTGAAGTAAAAGATGGGGACCTGTTTCTTATCGATGCCGGATACGAATGTAACGGTTATGCATCCGATTTTACCAGAACCTATCCGGCGAATGGTGAATTTAGTGCTGAACAGTCTGAAATTTATGAGGCCGTACTGGAAGCTCAAAAGCAGGTGATTGAGGCAGCCGGACCTGATGTAAAGATGGAAGATCTGCATATTTTGTCAGCCCGGGTCATGATGCAGGGACTTAAAGACGCCGATATTGTTACCGGCAGTATTGATGATTTGATGGAAAACGATGTATTTGCCCTGTTTTTTCCGCACGGGCTGGGACATTTTCTCGGACTCGATACGCATGATGTGGGCGGTTATCCTAAAGGTGTTGATCGTATTGAGCGACCGGGAATCAAATACCTACGAATGCGCCGGACCCTTCAGCCCAGCATGGTGCTAACTATTGAGCCCGGACTGTATTTTGTGCCGGCACTTTTAGAGCCTGCCTTGCAAGATGAAGAAATGGCTAAATTCTTGAATGCTTCAAAACTTCAAGATATGATGGACTTTGGTGGGATTCGCATTGAAGATAACCTTATTATTACCGACGATGGCTTTGAAAATATGACTGATGTCCCCAAGGAACGATCTGAAATAGAAAAAGTGATGGCTGAATAACAGTACAGTCGGTCTATTCAAACAACTCTGTTTTGTTATTGGGATAGAGAAGAATAGAAAGCCGAAAACAATGAGATGGAATCGCCTTATTCGTCAAAGCTGTCGGGCAGATCATTTTCGTAGAGAACGATATCGCCGTTTTTAGCGTATTCCTGCATTAATTTATTAGCGGCGGAAAGACTTTGTACAACTTGGACGTTCTCCATGTCAAAGCCGGTTGAGCGTATCCCTTCCCGGATAGGACGGCTTTGTTTTTCACCCACGAGGATAACCAGATCTAGCTTTGCTTCTCCTATTTGCTGGCCAAACTCGTAGTTTTTTTCTTCCTGAATTTCTCCCAGTTCAATCATGCCCGGGGTTATAATAATACGCCGCCCATCCTCAAACTGAGCAAGAATTTCTACTGCATTTTTTGCTCCAACGGGATTGGAGTTAAAGGCATCATCAATGACGGTAAGGGTGCCCTGGTGTTTTAGTTCCAGCCGATGTTCAACCGGCTCCATACGTTTGGCTGCCAAGGCCATCGTAGCCATGCGCATACCAAATGAACGGGCGACCCCAATAGCCAGCAGCATATTTTGTACATTATGAGCGCCAAGCAGCTTCATGCTAAAGTTCTCGGATTCCCTTCCTCCGGTAACGGTAAACTGCATGCCCCGCGTACTATATCGGATATCAGATGCCTGTATTTCACCTTCTTCCAGTCCCACGCGTATAATTTCCAGGTCGTCGCGAAGATCAGCCATAGCCGAAACGCGCTTATCATCGGCATTGAGGACCGCTTTCCCATTCTCTTTCGTACGTTTTACCAGCGTAGATTTGGTACGGGCGATGGCATCCTGTGAGCCAAAAGTTTCCAAGTGGGCAATTCCTACATTTGTGACTACAGAAATATCGGGTTCTGCAATATCACAAAGTTCGTCAATATTACCTTCATAACGGGCACCCATTTCCAAAACCAGTATCTGGTGGTGAGCCTCCAGATCGTTATTAATAACTTTACAAATCCCCATCGGGGTATTATAGCTGCCGGGTGTGGAACAGACTGAAAAGCGCTCGCTGAGCAGGTCGCGAATCATGAACTTTGTGCTGGTTTTGCCATAGCTGCCGGTAATAGCAATAACCGTCAGATCGGGCATTTGCCGCAGCTTTTTTTTCGCCAGCTTAATAAAGTGTCGATGTATATAGTTTTCGATCGGCTTGGTTAAAAATCCTGCCACAAAGATAAATAGGGGTAAAAGAGCGTTTCCTAATACCCATCCAAAAGATAGGATATAGATATCAGCCAGGAATAGTATATCCCGATTGAGGTATGCGAGATAAGAAGAGGCAATGGGCAGTAGCAGGCCCAGAAGTGCAAAAGGAATTGTGAGTCGAATCATGCGGGGAGTAAATACCAGCGGTTTTTTTTCTTCCTCTCCACTGTAATAGTCAAAGGACCAGAACCAAATAATCCCAAAAAGAGAAAGAATAACAATGGCGGTGCTGCCAGTTACCGAAGTGGAGAATAATAACAGCAAAACGGCAATTACTATATTATAGAGTATATGCTCAGGGGTAATGACCCGCTGATTCCAATGGTCAAGAAGCCATTGCCAGAATTCATTAAACTTATAACCATGCTGTTGAAAGATGTGAAGAAAATAACGTCCCCGAAGTATGGTATGACGTGCCATAATGATGACAAACAATATAATGAGGCCGTCAAGTACGTTTAGATACCAGTTCAATAGTATGGAATTTAATTATAGGATTTTAAAAGACGCAAGGTCGCTAATGTAAAGAACATCTGTTATATTAATGCCGCTAAAAGCAAGGAACAAACTTTCATCTAAATTCGCTCAAATATATGAAATTAATAATCCCAATGGCAGGACGTGGAACCAGAGTACGTCCGCATTCTCATACTGTTCCCAAGCCGTTATTACCGGTAGCCGGAAAAATGATTGTAGAACGCATTGTAGAGACGTTTGGACGTACTCTGGATCGTGAGATTGACGAGATAGTATTTATACTGGGGCCTGATTTTGGTCAAGAGATTAAGGACGCTTTAAAAGCGATGAGTGATCGGCAGGATGCACAGGCTACATTCCGCGTGCAGGAGCAGGCAGAAGGAACGGCCCACGCTGTTTACTGTGCGAAAGAAGACCTGAAAGGAGAATGCATTATCGTCTTCGCCGATACCATATTTGATATGGAGGGATCGGTTACTATCGGTGATGCCGATAGCGTTATCTGGCTTAAAGAAGTAGAGGATCCTTCCCGCTTTGGGGTAGCTGTCGAAAAGGACGGACGTATTACTGATTTTGTGGAAAAGCCTGAGGAGCCTATTTCTAACTTGGCTATTATTGGAGTCTATTACTTTAAAAAGGCAGAAAAATTGCTGGATGAAATTCAGTATCTGCTTGATAATGATATTCGCGGTCATGGTGATGAGTTTCAGCTGACTGATGCCCTCGACCGCCTCCTCAAAAAGGATAATGTTTTTAAAAAAGCTACCGTAGACGAGTGGCTTGATTGCGGCACGCTACCTTCCTGGCTAAATACTTCCGGTGTTATTGTAGAAAAAGAACACCAAGATATAGATAAAGATCGATTTGAGGGGACAAAAATTATTCCCCCGGTCTATATCGGAGATAATGTAGAGCTTGAAAATTGTATAATAGGTCCCAATGCAAGTATTGCAGAAGGGAGCACATTGAAAAAATGCACTGTTAAAAACAGCCTGATACAAGAGAATGCCCGGCTGGAAGGTTGTAATATCGAACGCTCTACCATTGGACGCCATACCGAACTGGAGAATGTGGACCAGGAAGTACACTTGGGGGACCACTCTAAGGTAGGCGTTGAAGTTTAAATTTTTAGTAAAAAGTAGATAGTAGAAAGTGTTTGTATTAGGATTCCTGAAATAGTCAGTTTCAGATCCTGAGTTGATTGCCTTTTCCTTCAACTTGAATACTTTCTAGTTGATACTTTAAGCCTTCTGCTGCATAAATTTTCTAAATAAAATCCTCCAGCGGACGTTTCTGGTCGGCGTCTTTGAGTGGATGGTGAACATCTTCGTGGCTGCCTTCCGGCTCCAGGTGGATTGTTACAATAACGTCTCCCGATAAATTATTAATCAATTTTTTTTCTAAAAGGGTGGCATCGTCATGAGCATCTTCAAGAGATACCCCCTCTTTGAAGATGGCATGCAGTTCTATCCAGGTGGTATTGCCTGTGGTACGGTGACGAAGGTTATGGACATTTATCATAGAGCCGGGCAGTTCCCGGGTGAGGGTTTCCCGAATTTTGCGGTCTGCTTTGGGGTTTCGTGAATCCATAAGGCCGTCTATGGAATACCGTAAGAGCTTAAATCCCTCGAACATAATATAAAAAGCCAGTCCCCCGGCCACGAGTGAGTCAAGTAAAACAAAGTCTGTAAACCGGATAATCAAAAGAGTAGATACTGCACCAGCACTGGTCCATACATCAGTGAGCGTATGCTTGCCATTACTGATTACGATCATATTATTCTCGCGCTGACCAACTTTCATCAGGTAGCTTCCTAATGCTAAGTTTATAATGCCAGCTCCGCCAATCAGGTAGATGCCGTTCATCAGCTCTTGCAGATCGTAGCCATGCAGGTAATTATCAATCGATTGGTAAATAATAGTGATACCGGCTATAATAATAACCGCTCCTTCAATGCCTACAGATAAGAACTCCACGCGCTCATGTCCGTATAGATGTTTTTTATCTGCTGGCTTGGCGCTCAATAGCAGGCCGTAATAAACAAAGAAAACGGCGAGGAGATGAATAACCGATTCGGCCGCGTCTGATAGGGCCGTAGTAGATGAAGTGATCCAGAAGCCGCTCAGTTTCAGGCAGAGCGAGATAAAAGAAACCAACAAGCTGATACGAAGGGCTGTTTTAGCAGAAGATGATTTCATTATCTATAAAAATATCCTTCAAATGTTTTCTGAAAGATCTTGCAAAGAATACCTGAAAGCAAGTGTATTTGTTCTTATTTTTACGCTCATTTTGAAAGGCTATAAAGCAGTAATTAAACTATTGAGTGTTTTTTTAGTATAAGGAAAAGATAAAATACAGTGCAGGATATTCCTCCCAAACATAAAGAAGTATTTGATATAATTTCACAGGCCGGAGCGGCTGTTGAACAGAAGGTATATGTAGTAGGTGGCTATGTGCGGGACTTTTACCTGAACCGCATAAAGAAACCGGAAAACCTGGATATCGATTTTGTTACCGTGGGTTCGGGAATAGCCGTAGCCCGTAAGACAGCCAAATTACTGGGGACCGATCATCTTTCTGTATTCAAACAGTTTGGGACCGCCCATATTCGATATCAGAATATGGATTTGGAGTTTGTGGGGGCTCGCAAGGAAAGTTACCGGCGCAACTCCCGCAAGCCTATTGTTGAGGATGGAACGCTGGAAGACGATCAGCTTCGGCGCGACTTTACCATTAATGCCCTTTCTTGGTCTCTTAATAAGGAAAGTTATGGAGAGCTCATTGATCCGTTTGAGGGAATACAGGATCTTAAGAAAGAATTGATACGCACACCGGTTGACCCATTATCAACCTTTGATGACGACCCGCTGCGCATGATGCGGGCCATTCGTTTTGCTACACAGCTGCAATTTGATATTGAGGAGGAAACATACAGTGGTATCAAGGAGATGGCCGAACGCATTGAAATCATTTCCAAGGAACGCATTATTGAAGAGTTGAACAAAATTGTGATGTCTGCCAAGCCTTCTATTGGCTTTGCACACTTGTTTAAGACAGGACTCCTGCAGCATTTTTTTCCCGAGATGGTAAGATTACACGGTGTTAAAGAAGTCAATGGTGTTCGGCATAAGGATAATTTCTGGCACACCCTTAAAGTATTGGATAACGTAGCAGAGATGGGTGGAGGATTATGGCTGCGCTGGGCGGCAATTATGCACGATATAGCAAAACCAGCCACCCAGAAATTTATAAAGGGGGTCGGCTGGACTTTTCACGGCCACGATGCCTTGGGTGCCAAGTGGGTCAAGCGTATTTTTCGTCGCTTGGGACTTCCTCTGGATGAACGCATGCGTTATGTTCGAAAGCTGGTACGCCTGCACCTGCGCCCCATTGCACTTGTTTCGGAGGAAGTAACCGACAGTGCCGTACGTCGACTTATTTATGAGGCAGGTGATGATATTGATGATCTGATGATGCTTTGTCGGGCCGATATTACCAGTAAAAACGATTTCCGGGTGCGGAAGTACAATGAGAATTTCGATTATGTAGAACAGCGGATTGAAGAGGTCGAGAAAAAAGACCGGCTGCGCAAATGGAAGAATCCCATCAGCGGAGATGAAATTACGGAAGCACTAGACCTGGAACCAGGTCCGGTAATCGGAGACATAAAAGATGCTATTAAAGAGGCTATTCTGGATGGCGAAATTCCAAATGAACACGATGCCGCCTACGACTATATGCTTAAAATTAAAGATAAATATCTTAGTTAATCGTTATTGGTTATTATGATTTCAAATTTTTGGCAGATTATACCAACAACTAGTAGCTAATAACACATAACTAATTACCAACTCATGTGGATTGCTGAATCGTACGCTAAAATAAATTTGGGCCTGCACGTGCTGGAACGGTTGCCCACCGGCTATCATGAAATTGAAACCGGTTTCTGCTTTATCGAGTGGAGTGATCGCTTTGAGGTTAAACAGGCTCCGGAAATGAAGCTGGAAATCAGTGATGAGGATATTCCCACTGATGATCGCAATTTAATAACAAAAGCTGTAGGAGTATTAGATCGTTATGTGGGCTTGGAGCATAATTATCTGATTCGGGTTGATAAAAAAATACCGGTTGGGGCGGGGCTTGGAGGCGGAAGCAGTAATGCAGGCCTGACCTTGCGAATGCTTAATAAAATTGAGGATCTGGGATTAAGCGATGATGAGATGATAGATTTGAGCCGTGATCTTGGAGCGGATATTCCTTTCTTTATCAAAGGAAAGACGGGCCTTGGCCGGGGCATAGGTCACGATATAAAGCCTTTGGATATCCAGCCAAATTACTGGATTGTCACCTGTTTCCCGAATGAACAGAGCAGTACGCCCGAGGCTTATCAGAACTGTATGCCCAATCCTGATCCGGAATTTGATCTGGAGAAGATACTAACTGAAATTCATATCGATGAATGGCAATATATGCTCAGTAATGACTTAGAGCAGGCGGTATTTCCTCGTATTCACGTGGCGGGGAATCTTAAAGACCAGATGTATGAATTCGGGGCTGTTTATGCCTCAATGACGGGCAGCGGTTCGGCCGTATATGGAATATTTGAGCAGGATTTTGTAGCAACTAACGCCTATAAAGGATTTTTGGAGCTTGACCTTCCCGCAAATCTAACCCGTCCCGGCTTTTCTCCGGATTATGGCATTTATCGCAAAGGATAAAATAAAATGCCGGACTATAAGCAGGGCTCTTTTTAATGTAATGTTCTGTTTTACTGAAAGGGTCTAATTAATATCGGGATTAATACCGTATAGCTTTTTTCTCCTGTCATTAGGATCGGTTTTATTAATGATAAGCTGTTCGTCCAGGTCCAGATGTTGTCTCATCTTTTTGTTAATTGATTTGATAATGTCATTCCTCATACGTCGTCTGTAGTCGTAATTATTGACATCCGGCCACAAGAATTCTTCAATCTCGTGGGTTTGTTTAAAGGCATCGCTTGTCTGTAGAAAATGAATAAGCTTTTGTTCCGACTCATTCAGCCATTCATAACGGCCTAAATTTTCAAGTAAGGGATCTTTTTCTGTTCTAATAGCTCCACCAGATTGGTTTTTGATAAACATATAGCCGAATACCAGTATTATGAATAGCAGAATAATTGCAATAATAATCCACGTCCAGGTATAGGGAGCATCCTGGGGTGTTATAGCATTTAATATTTGGTTTTCATCCAGTGCGTATATACGGATTGGATAAGTTGAGGTATGTGAAAGGTAATCAAGTCCCACAAAGAGGAGTTTTCCGGAATTGTTATATAGAGAATTGACGGGTAAAAATTCTCTGCTCAATCCAAAATTAATCAATATCGGTTCTGCTGCCTGACCGGTTTCGATATTTATGGGTTTGAGATAAATAACATCCTTTGATTGAGTCTTACGCCAGAAAGGTAGGTACCAATACTTGCTGGCGGTGCTATAAGCTGAATTTGAAATTTGGTTGATTTTGCTGAACTGCTTTAATTCCTGGGGATCATAAAAATTAAAGTTCGGCCAGTCGTAACTGGTAATATATTCCCATCGCTGATTGTCGAAATCGAATGTCCAGTAATCATAATTCAGGTTGATTTCCGTGTATTGGTCATCCTGCCTGCCCTCTTCCGGGTGGTTGCCTCCAAGTAGAAAGAATTTGTCATCAGCAGGACTGTAAGCTCCGGTCAGAGGTTTTCTTGGGGCCGGGAGATCGGACGAGGGCTGAACGGGCTGAATATTCCATTCACTTATCGTTTCATTATAAAAGGTGATAATATTTTTCCAGTTCCAATAACCATATCCCCCAAATGCAAAGAGAGATCCGTTTTTATGAAAGAAAGGAGCGTGTCCAAACTGATTCCTGTGATTATGGGAGTTGTCAATGCGTTCGATTGAGTAATCAGATAGGGAAATATCGTACATTTTCCCTATGCCGTGCGACCATAACTGTAACTTTTGTTTAGGGGCGTTGAAGCCGAACTCATAGTGTTCGATATCATCCGGACGGTTTTTTAGCGAATCTAAAAACTGCCATTGTTTATTTTTTAAATTGAACTTCCATAAGCCCGACTCTATAAAGAGATATACTTGTTGTTTTAAGGTATCGATATCGGCAAATAGGAAGGAATTATGTTGGTGTATGGGACCTTCCGAATCAGATATGAGGGTCGGTTCCAGATCCTGTCCTGAAACGGCGGGAGTACAGAATATGCATGCCCATAAAAATACAGCAAGAAATGCTGTTAGCAGGCTATATGGACGGGTGGTTCTGAACGAGTTCATAAAAGTAGTAGTAAATCAGTAATTGGATACGTACTATCTGAGTGTTGGCTAATGGATGGTACGTTATACAGAAGCCTCAGTGCAAGTTATTCTTTTTTATAAATAACGGTAAAATAGTTTCATATTAAAGCATTAATTACGTAGGTAATGCTTCAGGGCTCAGTTATTTTTTATTATATGGGACATCTGGGATACGAGTACTGAATAACGGCGCTAATATAATAACTGACTGTCTATTAAGAGGGATGTTCTGGGCGTATTTTATCTTTTATACTGATGACTAGTATATCAATATATGATATATTTGACGTCCTAAACTTTTTTGTGTTTGGCCTATCTTTCCGTTTTTAATTCTCCTTTTTTCATCATTAATTACCCCCTTCAATAAATTAGCAACCAGCAACAAGATTTTTATGCCTACAAAGAAACGGCTATCTATGGATCCCCGAACTGGAATGGATGTTGATTCTTTCCGCGAGGATATTCGCCAGCACCTGCATTATACCCTGGCCAAGGACCAATATTCATCCACCGAATGGGACAAATATAAAAGTGTGGTACTTGCGGTTATGGACCGCCTGCACGATCGGTGGATAGACACTCAACAGCGGTACTACGATCAGCAGTCCAAGCGGGTGTATTATCTTTCCATGGAGTACCTTATCGGGCGGTTAATGGACAACATGCTTATTAATTTGGGCCTGCAAGATGTTGCGGCCGAAGCTATTGAAGAGGTAGGCTTTGACTATGACAAAGTGCGTGAAGCTGAAATCGATGCTGGTCTCGGAAACGGAGGACTCGGTCGTCTAGCGGCTTGTTTCTTGGATTCTATGGCTACATTGGGTGTGCCGGCTATCGGTTATGGCATCCGTTATGACTATGGCATTTTCGATCAGGATATTAAAGATGGCTGGCAGATTGAAAAACCCGATATGTGGCTGCAGTATGGCTATCCCTGGGGAGTAGAACGACCCCAAAAAAGTTATAAAGTTCCTTTTTATGGAAGAGTGAAGGCAACAGAAGATGAAGGCGGCCGACTGCATTTCGACTGGGTGGATACGCACAATGTAACAGCCGTTGCTTATGATACGCCCGTCCCGGGATTTCAGAATGATGTAGTGAATAACCTGCGACTCTGGAAAGCTTCCTCCGATGAGGGATTCGATCTGAAGAGTTTTAACCAGGGGGATTATATTGAGGCGGTGCGCAGCAATTTGCTGGAAGAAAATATTTCGCGCGTACTTTATCCTAATGACAAGGTCTTCAAAGGGCAGGAGTTGCGGCTTAAGCAGGAGTTCTTCCTTGTTTCTGCCTCTCTGCAGGACGCCATGGCGCGATTCAAGAAGAAGTTTGACGACTTTCGCAAGATTCCACAGCAAATGGCCGTACAGTGTAATGATACGCATCCTAATCTGGCGATTCCGGAGATGATGCGCATGCTCATGGATGAGGAGGAGTTAAAGTGGGATACAGCCTGGGACATCGTAACAAAGACCATGAACTATACTAACCATACGCTGATGCCTGAGGCACTTGAGCAGTGGCCCATCTCGCTGATGTCGGATCTTCTGCCCCGTCATACCCAGATTATACGGGAAATCGATCGCCGTTTTTTGAATACTGTTCACATGACAAATGGGGATTCAAACCGGAAGGATCGTATGCGGATTATCAGTAATGAAATGAATCCCCGAATACGGATGGGGAATCTTGGTATTGTTGGAGCAAAAAAAGTAAACGGTGTTTCGGAGCTGCACAGCGATCTGATGAAAAAGACTATTTTTAAAGATTTTGCTAAACATTTCCCGGAGAAATTCACCAACGTTACAAATGGTATTACGCCCCGCCGATGGTTGCGGCAATGCAACCGCGATCTGGCCGATCTTATATCCGATCGTATTGGAAATGATTGGGTAACGCAATTAGATCAGCTTAAGGAGGTAGAGCAATTTTCTGAGGATGCCGATTTCCAGGAAACCTTTAAAGAGATTAAGTACCGCAATAAAAAACAGTTGGCTGATCATATCGAAAAGACGAGTGGAAATGTGGTAAATCCGAACTCTATCTTTGATATACAGATTAAGCGTATTCACGAGTATAAACGTCAGCTGATGGCGGTAATGCATGCCATCGTACTTTATAACCGGTTGAGGGAGAATCCGAATGCTGATATTGAGCCCCGAACCCTGCTTTTCGCCGGTAAAGCGGCCCCGGGCTATACGATGGCAAAATTGCATATTAAATTGATAAATAATGTAGCAGAAATCATTAATAACGATCCGGATGTTTCATCAAAGCTAAAAGTACTCTTTTTGCCTGATTATAGTGTGTCACTAGCGGAGAAAATGATTCCCGCAGCTGACCTTTCTGAGCAGATATCTACTGCAGGTATGGAAGCTTCGGGTACGGGAAATATGAAATTTGCACTGAACGGAGCTCTCACAATTGGGACACTGGATGGCGCCAATGTAGAGATCCGCGAGCAGGTTGGAGAGGATAATATCTTTATCTTTGGTCAGACGGTGGACGAAATTGAAGAGAACAGGGACAGCGGTTATAGTCCCCGCAAAATTTATGAAGAAGATGAAGAGCTGAAGCAGGTTATTGATCAAATACACAATGGTTACTTTAGTCCCTCGCAGCCTGATCTTTTTCACCCGATAACCAAAGCATTGCTCAGTGACGGAGATTATTTTATGGTGTTGGGCGATTTCCGCAGCTATGTGGATAAGCAGAAAGAAGTGGAAGCCTGCTATAAAGATGAATTTAAATGGAACAAAAAGGCCATTATAAATGTGGCCAATATGGGTCATTTTTCCTCCGACCGTTCTATTCGCGATTATTGCGAGAGAATATGGGATGTTGAAGTGTAAAGTATAAAAGGGTTGGTTTCTTTTCCGGCCAACCCTTTATGACTTTATAAATCTGTTTAGGATTGTTTGAAACTCAAGTTTCCTGCCTCAAAGCTCTGACGCTTACTGTATCCAGCATTCAGGAACACCTTGATTGGTATTCATTCTCACATCATCAAAATTAGTCTGCCGGTTCATCTCTTTTTGTTTGCTTGAGATACGTTTTAGCAATCATGGCCTTAGATTGAATTCATTCTTAGCTATCCTCTAAAGCCTCTTTCGGATTCATATTGCCATACCAAATTATTTGTACCGATGATAACCATCCGTTGAAAATACAGACGGTATGTAGTTCGGTATTCCTACGATAATAGTTTTAGAACGGGCAAAATAGGAGGATTCCCGTTTTGGATGATAGTACAACTATCCTTAAATATATTAGGTAATATCTCGACGGTATTAAGCGTCATAAAATTCTACAACTAAATATATTCAGAATGGCATTCATCGATATTATTGAACCTGAAGAAGCCACGGGTGATCTCAAAGATATCTATAAAGAGTTGGAAGAAAAGCGGGGAAAGTTGGCGCGGATCCACAAGATTCAAAGCCTTAATCCGGATACTTTAACTACCCATATGGACCTTTATATGTCCATCATGTTCAGCAAGTCGCCACTGAGCAGAGCCCAGCGGGAGATGATGGCGGTTGTCGTCTCCGCTGTCAATGACTGTGAATACTGCCAGTTACACCATGGTGAAGCCCTCAATCACTACTGGAAAGATCGATCCCGCGTAGATCAACTGCGTTCAAATTACAACAAGGTGGATCTAAATAATGTGGATAAGCGATTGTGTCAGCTGGCGAAAGATTTAACGCTAAATCCGAATAGTATCAACGAAAATAAGTATATCACCCCACTCAAAAATACAGGTTTATCCGACCGAGCTATTTTGGATGCAGTACTTGTGATTAGCTACTTTAATTTTGTAAATCGTATTGTATTGGGATTAGGTGTTGAAGCTAATGAGAAAGAAGTACAGGGATATAAGTATTAATACTTCTAACGAAAAAGAGATTATAGCTATAACTGATTTTGTAATGAGTTGAACATTTGATGTTGAATGCTGAAAGGTTTGTTAAGAATAATAATTAAAATTTATCAAATCATATTTTTTAAACCTGCAATCTTTAACCTCCAAACGATTATACCGGTTAACTACAATTATTAAAGAGTAACTTTATGGCACTAAATAAAAAGCAAGAAGAACTATGCGATGAAAGTCAATGGGATTTTTCTAACCTTAGCGCTTTATTTTTAAATTGTACTCTTAAGCCCAATCCCAAAGAATCACATACGGAGACGCTTATTGAGGTATCGCAATCCATTTTTGAAGAGAATAATGTATCTACTGAAATCATTCGTCCGGTGGATTACAATATCGCTCCCGGCGTGTACCCGGATATGACCGAGCACGGTTTTGAAGAAGATGACTGGCCCGAAATTCAGGAGAAAGTGATGGATGCCAATATTTTAATTATCGGCTCTCCCATCTGGCTGGGTGAAAAATCATCGGTAGCCACTAAAGCTATTGAGCGGCTATATGGTTACTCTGGTAATTTAAATGATCAGGGGCAATATGCATACTATGGACGGGTCGGTGGATGTCTTATTACCGGTAATGAAGATGGCATTAAGCACTGTTCAATGAGTATTCTCTACGGCTTGCAACACCTGGGATATATTATCCCTCCGCAAGCTGATGCCGGTTGGATAGGGGAAGCGGGTCCGGGACCCAGTTATGGAGACGAAGGAGAAGACGGTCCGGTTGGCTTCGACAACGAGTTTACCCAGCGCAACACCACCTTTATGACGTGGAACCTCATGCACATGGCGCACATGCTCGACCAGGCGGGCGGTATTCCCGCACACGGAAATCAGCGATCGGAGTGGGAGGCCGGCTGCCGGTTTGATCACCCCAACCCGGAACATCGGTAGTAATCAAAAGTTGTAAAATCAACTAAGCATGTTCTTTGTTACCCCGAATTCCGCTCCGATATCTTGTGGGATCTGCAAACGCTATCTCTATCATTTGACATCAAAATAAATGAACATGAATACCCTATCTACTCAAGAACTTATTACAAAGCTTGAAGAAACCAGTCCCATCCTAATCGACGTTCGTCCCATTGCTGCTTACAATGGATGGGCGCTCC
>CAYXVW010000005.1:0-8788 GCA_964468695.1 uncultured Balneolaceae bacterium
AGGAGGTCGTAAACTTGTAGATTTAGCAATTAAAGTTGGAATTTTGTGTTTAAACAACAACTTGAGCAAATATACGACCGACCGGTTGATCTGTACCACCAGAAAAAAATTAGAAATTCGATCTTCCGGGAAGAAGTAGAACGTTCTAAACAGTTGCTATATGCCGCATAAAACCAAGAAGCTGCTTCTTGACATCGGTCTTTCATGTAAGGAAATATCGGATTTTATTGATGGATAAATCGTGTTCCTGAATTGTTAGATAAGGTTGAAGATTATTAATCCATCAATAAAGAGCTGTCATTCCACCGATTGAGGGAGATAGTCTAGAGGTGTTTTAATAAAGTTACGCTCTCCTATATTTCAATATCATTCCAGATTTCCGTGAGTCCACCGCTTTGGCCCAGCAGGGGATCGGCAGAGGGCATCGGCACCGCCGCAATGTTCTTATCGGCTTGCGGACGTTCGCTTTTCTTCCCGGTCTTTAAATCATAGCTGCGTCCGTTCGGATAGGCGCCGACCACCCTGAAATCGCGGCTGCTGCCCAGGTTTTTATGGGCCACCCCGGCCGGAATGATGATAATATCTCCTGCCTGAACGTCCACTTTTTGTCCCTGTTCTCCTCCCAGGTGCAGTTTGGCGCTTCCGGAATACACGCCCAGAACCTCATGCGAGGTGCTGTGGTAATGGTGATAGCTGAAGACTCCGTTCCGCCAGGCGTTTGTCCAATTATGTTCGCGGAATTGCTCTTCGAGCCATTGGGCGCCCTCCGGTCCCCGTTTATTAAAGGCGTTACGGTATAGGAGTAGGGGCAATTCGTTATTCGGGATTATGCCGTCGTCTTCAAGAAATAATTTTTCCGGTTGCATATTCTTCTATATATCATCTGGATTAAAATTTAGACGTAATAAACCCTTAGATCCAGAATGCTTGTAAAACTTTTTAACCGGTTATGGGGTTACGCCTTTTTAACTCCTACCGGCATAATCTGAGGATTAGCCAGTTCCTCGTAATCACTGTAGCCCATTTTTACCAGCTCCTTATGAGTGCCGGCATTGAATGCAATTATGTTATCCTCGGTTAGCGATTCGGCTACGAGGGTGTCAATATCGTAAAAATTGCCGAAAGGAGGCATGGCTCCGAGTTCACAATCGGGGAATATATCCTCGAATTCATCCTCTGAGGCAAGTTCAACCTCTTCGGCTCCTATGGCTTCTTTTATGGCATCAAAATCCACGTCGTGCGTAGAAGGGAGCACCACCATCTTCATATCACCATCCGCTTTTACGATCACGGTTTTAACCATCTCCTTGCCCGGAATATGCGCTGATGCTGCCACTTCCTGGGCCGTAAATGCCGTGGAATGTTTTTACACTACATATTTTTTTCCCTGCTCATCCAAATAATTGATTAATCTATTTAAGGGCATAATGACCTCCGGATTAAATTAAATAGCTATGATATAATCTATAATAAAAACCGGACTGGAACCATTCCAATGAGGCTTGAGTGTCTCTACCAGCGTTCAGTTTTACCCTTGCCTTTAATGTTCAAATTTTGTCATTTATAAGAGTGTTAATCAAATTTCCTTTTGAATATGAGCGGTTACCGAGAGCTTATGCCTGATAAGGCACTGCAAAATATAGTCGATTGTTATTGGATATCTGATACCAACAGCGAACAGTCTCAGCATATTCTCCCTGATGGGTGTACGGATCTGATATTTAATTTAGGGAGTACTGTTTCAGCTGAGGAAAAGGAAGCGGGCTTAGCCGGGCAGAGTATATCGGCAGTGGGGATGATGACCAAATACAGAAAGGTCGTTGTTGCTCCCGGTACCAGGCTTATCGGCGTTCGCTTTAAAACGGGGGCTATGAGCCTGCTAACCTCCGTGCCTCTTCATAAATTTCAGGATATAAATATTGATGCCGGAGAAATATTTCCCGGCTTAAATGAGTCAGCCTGGAAAGGGATGGTTAGCTTGGGATCAGGGAAGCAGTTGGCCTCAGAATTAGATCAATTGCTTTATGAAATGAAAAGTGACTCCGACAAAAGAGTTGATCCTATTGCTGCCACCTCCGTTCAATTAATTAGAGATTGTAAGGGAAATATTACGATTGAGGATTTGACTAATAATTTTAGTATCAGCAAGCGCCAGCTTGAACGCCGATTCCAATCGGCTATTGGAGTTAGCATGAAAAGTTATGCTCGGATTGTTCGATTTCTTTTTACGAAATCGTTATTAAAGGCAAAACCAGAAAAAAGCCTGCTTAATATTGCCTTTGATAACGGCTACTATGATCATGCGCATCTGACCAGAGATTTCAAAAAGATGGCCGGATCCATACCCTCTGCAATGCGATGATGTCGTTTTTTTACAAAGCTTCATTCTGTTGAATCAATTAACTTGAGGTGAAAGAAACCGAAACGAAACAATACCTATTATTAGTTATGAAGCTACAATCACTTACTCCCAATTTGATGGTAGAAGATGTAAATAAAACGATAGAATTTTATACAGACATACTTGATTTTGAGGTTCTGCAAACGGTTCCGGAAGAAGGAGCTTTGGAATGGGCAATGGTACGCAGAGGTGATGTTTCCATTATGTTCCAAAAGGAGGGATCCATTAAGGACGAGTATCCCGAACTTAAAGACCAGCAAGGAGGCGGCGCATTGACGCTTTACATTAAAGTGGAGGACCTTGAGAATTTATACCAGGAAATAAAGAATGACGTCCATATAATTAAAGAGATGCACGAAACCTTTTATGGAGCTAACGAGTTTGCAATTCAGGATCCCAATAGCTTTATCCTGACATTTTCTGATGTCTTAGAATGATGAATATTATAGAATACAGAGAATACTGCCTTTCTTTTCCCGGCGCGGAAGAAGATTTACCCTTCAACGAGGATACGCTGGTTTTCAAGGTTAAAGGAAAAATGTTCAGCGCCACCAACATTGAAAATTTTGAGTACATTAATGTAAAATGTGATCCGGTAAAAGCAATTAAGCTCCGCGAAGAATATCCTTTTGTTATCCCCGGTTATCACATGAATAAAAAGCACTGGAATAGTATCAAGATGGATTATTCGGTGCCGGATGATTTGTTAAAAGAGTGGATATCGGATTCGTACCAGTTGGTGGTTGCCAAGCTGCCCAAGAAAACTCAGGAAGAGTTAAAGTCTTTATAAGTAAAAACATACAAGCAAGTACAGAAGAGAGAGTAATTTATAAAAAATAAAAACAGACTATGACGATTGAAACGCTTAGCGCCTTGTACGATTATAATTACTGGGCAAACGACCGTCTTTTTAAGGTGATATTACAACTGAACCAGGAAGAATTCACTCAGCCTGTGGCAGGAGGTTACGGTTCTATAAGAGATACTCTGGTTCATGTACTAAGTACCGAGTGGGGATGGCTTAGTCGTTGTGGTGGACATCAGCGGGGCCAAAGTCTTGATGCTGAAGATTACCCAACCCCAGAATCCCTGATTGAAGAATGGGTTACCGTTGAGGAGCATGTACGTGAATTTTTATCCGGGTTGATGGATGACGATCTGGAGCGTATCGTTAAGTATAAGGGCAAAGGAGGCAGGAAGTGCTCAATGCCGATGGGTGAATTATTGCACCATTCGATTATTCATGGTGCTCATCACCGGGGACAGGTTGCCATACTCTTGAGAGAACTCGGTTATGCTCCCGGTAGTTTCGATATACTCTTCTATTATGCTGAGAAGCGGGGTGTCCCTGCCTGGTAATAGAAAAAGAAATCCGATTCTTTTATTCAGGTGCTAAGAAATCTAAATTAACGTGAGTTTGATGTAAGAAGTAGCACCCTGCAAAGGAAGATACTACTCCAATGACAAGCGTGAACGCTTAACACATCCATGTTTTTTATTTTAATCCTTTATGTTAAACTCAGTTTAACATAATAAATAGATCAAAAGACGTTACTTTTTATCAAATTATTTGATACCTTTTATAGAGTAAATAATTATCAGCTGTTTGGAGGATGATAATAAAGCCTCCCGCCATAGACTACAGTTTGGAGAAAAGAAGGAAAAACAGAAGATTATTGGCCAAGGAAGTTAAAAAATACACTGGTTTTTCTTCCATTTTGCATTTATACTGTGGCGCTATATAAAGTAAAATCTAAAAATATATTCTTACCGAGACGTGTTTAACAGTAGTATAAGAGTATCGTTTCTTGTCAATATTGTTGTTGTACTTCTCCTTTTTCTTGGAACAGTTTCATGCAAAAGTACTGAAAGTACACAAGCAGATGAGACTACATCTTCAACTTCGAATAAATCAGAGTTGGAAGAACTTTACTGGGAGAAAGTGGAACAGTCCCGCATGGACTTTACCGAAGCCGATGTCAAGTTTATGAGGGGGATGATTGCCCATCATGCACAGGCACTAATCATGTCTAGGCTTGCTCCGGAGAATAATGCCAGTGCCGCGGTTCAGCGATTAGCCGCACGGATTATTAATGCCCAGAAAGATGAAATCGCTTCAATGCAGCAGTGGCTCCGCGATCGGGATCAGCCTGCCCCGGAAATACAGATTGAAGGACTGAATCTATACATTGAGATTGACAACGAACCTTTTACCAGCTACAAAAATATGCCCGGGGTGCTTTCACAGCAAAAGCTGGAAGAACTTGCTCAGGCTCAGGGCGCTGAATTTGATCGGCTGTTCCTTAAATATATGATTGAACATCATGCCGGTGCGGTACATATGGTTGATAATCTTTTTGGAACCGATGGGGCAGCTCAGGATGAACAAGCCTTCCGGCTCGCCTCAGATATTCAGGTAGATCAGCGGACGGAAATCGATCGGATGCAGCTGATGCTTGAGGAGATACCGGAATCAGGCTAGAATATTTTTTGACTTCACATTTTTCCTAAAATAAAAGCATATCTAATTTTAAAAGAGATAAAATAAATATGAACTCTGAATATAATCTAAATGTACAACGTTTTGGGCTGGGGAGAAGCTACCTGGGGATGCTCTTAGCCATAGTGGCTTTTGCTACCTATTCATGCGCCCCATCATCCTCCACAGTTGATAATTCCTCGTCTGCGACTTACAGTTCTGATATTAAACCCCTGGAGGAAATAGAGAAACCCAGTCCCGATCCGCGTGTAGGATTGAAGGCAGGATTATTTGATGCCGAAGAGGCAATTTGGAATCTCAATTTGCTTTCCCAAACTCCTCCACCAGAGGATTTTGTGGGAGTTACGAACTCCGATCTGGCGTTTAAAGATAATTATGCCATTCAGGGAAATTATAATGGCTTCATGGTCTGGGATATTTCTAATCCTGCGGAACCAAGCCTTGTGGTTGATTTTCTATGCCCAGCCTCACAGAGTGATGTCTCAGTTTACGGAGATCTGCTTTTTGTATCCGGAGAGGGGCTTGGAGGACGCCTTGATTGCGGCACCGAAGGAGTTGATAAAACTGTTAGTGAAGAACGCCTTCGCGGCATCCGGATTTTCGATATTTCTGATATTAAAAATCCCGAGTACATTTCAAATGTTCAGACCTGCCGCGGGTCTCACACTCATTCCGTACTGGATGATCCAAAGGATGAGGAAAATGTGTATGTGTACGTTTCTGGTTCCGCTCCGGTACGCCCTGAAGAAGAGCTTCCCGGTTGTTCAAGCGCTCCGCCCGAAGAGGATCCCAATTCAGCACTTTACCGGATAGAGGTAATTCAGGTGCCATTGGATAATCCCGAGCAGGCTGCTATTGTAAATTCACCCCGTATTTTCGAAAACCTCACGGAAGCACCTACGCACGGACTCTCTCCAGCTGATCAGGAAAAAATTGAAAAAGCTAAGGAAGAAGGAGCATTTGTAGCAGAGGTTTTCGGCCGGGAACGTATTATTCCGGATCAAATTATACAGCCCATGCTTCTGAATATAGCGAAGGAAAATGGTCGCGAAGCTCCAACGGCTGCCGATAGCACGACCCTGCGTAATAATCTGCAGGACATACTGGCTGAACGGTATGGCGGTGGGGATGACGACGAAGAAGGCGATGAAACAGAAGAACGGGGACCTAATCAGTGTCACGATATCACACTTTATCCAGAAATTGGATTAGCTGGTGGAGCTTGTGAGGGTTATGGCCTTTTACTGGATATTTCAGATCCCGGGAGTCCCAAGCGCGTAGACGCTGTAGCTGATTCAAATTTTGCTTATTGGCACTCTGCAACCTTCAATAATGAAGGCGATAAGGTACTCTTTACGGATGAATGGGGCGGAGGTGGTCAGCCTAAATGCCGCGAAGATGATCCCATGGAGTGGGGAGCAAATGCCATATTTACCATCGATGAAAATAATGAGATGAATTTCCAGAGTTACTATAAGATGCCTGCCGCTCAGACAGAACAGGAAAACTGTGTGGCGCATAACGGTTCTTTAATTCCGATACCCGATCGGGATATTATGGTGCAGTCGTGGTATCAGGGAGGGATATCCATCTTTGACTGGACAGATCCGAAAAACCCGGTTGAGATTGCTTTCCACGATCGTGGTCCCGTCGATTCTACACGTATGCAGATGGGCGGAAGCTGGTCTGTTTATTGGTACAACGGCGTTATTGTAAATTCAGAAATCGCTCGCGGACTTGATATTTTTGAGCTCGAACCAAGTCCATATCTTACCCAGAATGAAATAGATGCCGCGAATACTGTTAAGTTTGACCAGCTGAATGCCCAGGGACAGCCGAAGTACCACTGGCCGGCTACTTTTGCTCTTGCAAAGGCGTACGTTGATCAGCTTGAGCGTGGTAGAAGCCTATCTCCGGAACGCATTATTGCTATCAGAGAAAGTATTTCGGAAGCCGAAGAAGCCTCTGGCTCAGAACAGGAAACACTCCTTTCAGAACTGGCTGACGAAGTAGAAGGACAGGCAGCAGCCTCTGATCAGTCAGTAAAAATGAAGAAACTGGCAGGGACGTTACGTGATTTAGCTTCTGAATAATAAGCCAGTGACTTGATCAAATAAGCGAGTTACCTCTTACTGATAGAAATTTAGGTCCCCATTGGATTTGGTTATCCAATGGGGACCTTTTTTGGGAGAATATATTCAAGGGTTTATAGAGTCGAACGCTATTTTTATCCTTTTCTCTTTTGGTTGTTTGAATAGAAAGGTGCCATTTGGCACTAGAAAAAACAGTTACTTTTTTAGTATACTGGTATATAAGCGTTTCTGGTTAAAACAGTACGGTTGCAGATGTGGAGTAAAAAAAGAACTAAATTTGTGTTGTACTGTCTGCCTATGGCTTTAATCTAAAAAGATAAGCTATGACACCTGTTAAGCTACCTCTTGATGTGAAAGATCCTGACTTAATAGATCGGTTCTTTGATAAGATTTTACCTGATATCATCGATTCTGTAGATGAGGGCATGGAAGCAGATTGGGGTAATATGACAGTCCATCACATGATTGAGCATCTGATTCTCGCATTTAAGGTTTCAACGGGTAAATTGGAAGTGGAATGCTATACTCCGGAAGCGAAGCGATCTAAGCTTCAGGCTTTTTTAAATATGAATCGTCCTATGCCTAAAGGATTTGTAAACCCAGTAACGGGTTCCGGACTACTGGATTTGGAATATCCAACTTTGAGCAAAGCAAAGGATAAATTAAAAGAAGAGATTCAAGACTTTTTAGAGTACTATGAGAAGAACCCGGATGCTTCACAAATGAATCCGGTTTTTGGAGAGCTGAATGGAGACCAGTGGAAGAAATTTCATTTCAAACATTGCTATCATCACTTATCTCAATTCGGATTAATTGTCTCCAACGATTAGGAGTATATTTTAATCTGACTGGATATCTCGGATAAAACCGCCCCATTAGCTACTTTGAGCTTCAATTCTTTACATTTTATCAATATTATTTAACGTGATATTGTAGTCGTAACTTTAGTATATAAGGGATAATGGAATATTTAAATAAACTGGTTCATCATTGTATTTGGGCTAACGATACCTGGATTGAGTTCCTGTCTGATGAAGAGATTAATGACAAATACCTTACGAAAATGATGAGCCATATTTTATTGAGTGAGCAGGCATGGTTTCAGCGTATATTTGACCAGGAAATTGATCAGAATATCTGGCAGATTCTATCTTTAAAACATTTAACCGATTTCCAGGAAGAGCACAGGGAAATTTATTATCAGCTTTTAGAGCAGGATATAGGCAGGGTTATTAGTTTCCAACGGTTTAGTGGTGATTCGGGTAGTTCATCCCTTGGTGATATCCTCCTTCATCTTTGCACTCATGGTCAACACCACAGGGGACAAATGTCTAAATACGCATCAAAACGTGAAATGGATATATCTGGTACAGATTTTATCAGTTATAGGATACATGTGGCAGATGATTAATGCTAATCCGTTATAGCAATCGGGATATTTAAAGTTTATTTGGGAGATTTTCCATTTATGAATAGATCAAAATTATCAGCAGATTCCACCCATCTGGAAAAGTGGCGAAAGGACACGCCAGGATGTAAATACCGTACCCATCTTAACAATGCGGGTGCCGCATTAATGCCGACTCCTGTCACAGATGCGATCTACAACCATCTTGATAACGAGATCCGTTTTGGCGGATACGAGGCAGCGGAGGCAGCAGAGAAAGAAATATCCACTTCTTATGATGCTATTGCTGAGCTTATTGGAACAACGTCTGCAAATATTGCTATTGTAGAGAATGCCACCGTAGCTGTATCTCAGGCACTTAGCGCTTTCGATTTCCAGCGGGGCGA
>CAYXVW010000005.1:8798-25537 GCA_964468695.1 uncultured Balneolaceae bacterium
GGCGATACCATCATAACCACCAATGCAGATTACTCTTCAAACCAAATTATGCTTCTCAATTTAGCTGGTCGATATGGAATTGAGATAGTTCGGGCGGAAGATCTGCCTGAAGGTGGTGTTGATCCTGATTCCATTCGCAATCTTATTCAGAAGCAACGCCCGAAACTTGTACTGATGAGCTGGATACCGACCAACTCCGGACTCATTCAAAAAGCGAAGGCTGTGAGTGAAATATGCTATGAGCTTGAGATTCCTTTTCTTCTCGATGCCTGTCAGGCGGTAGGACAATTACCGGTAGATGTAACGGAACTCCATTGTGATTTTCTGGCAGCTACGGGACGTAAATTTTTACGTGGCCCACGGGGAGTGGGATTTTTATACGTGTCCGACCGGATGCTTGAACAGGGATTTCGCCCTTTATTCCCGGATACACGGGGAGCCAGATGGACCTCCGTCAATGATTTTCAGCTGGAGGCTGATGCAAAACGATTCGAAAACTGGGAGTTCCCCTATGCTCTTGTCCTTGGACTGGGAGCGGCTGCCGAATATGCTCAAACGATAGGTATAGAAATAGCCGGCCAGCGTGCCAGTGAGCTTGCAACGTACACCCGGGAAGCATTAACCAAACTATCTGGCGTACATGTGTTGGACCGGGGAGAAAATAAGTGCGCTATTGTAACAGCAGGCATTGAAGGAATCAATATGGATAATTTAGTAGCACAGTTGAGGGAACAAAAAATCAATACAAGCGCGACAAAGCGTAACCACGCAGTAATCGATATGGATGAGAAAAACGTAGAAACAGCACTGAGAATCTCGCCTCATTACTATAATACAGTCGAAGAGATTGACGAGGCGGTAGGGGCTATAGAAGAGCTGGTATATCAACTGTAATTCAATAATTCTAACTCCCAAACTCAGGGTTTTCGAGAATATTTTTCAAAGAACGGTTGACACTTTATAGCTAGATCAGAAAGCTTTTAAATAAAAAAGGTCCGTACTAAGCAGTACGGACCTTTTTTTAATAAACTCAAAAAGCTAGAATTATTATCCTTCGCCTATTTCGCCATTCTTAGCTTTCTCTTTAAGCTCATCGTTGGCATAGATAGCGATTTCTACTCTTCTATTCTGTTGACGTCCGGCTTCGGTACTGTTATCGGCTACAGGATTTTCCTCCCCATAACCTGTAATAATCATGCGCTCACTGGAAACTCCCTGTTCTGAGGTATAACTGGCTACCGACTTAGCCCGATCTTCCGAAAGTCCCTGATTGTATTCGGCCGAACCCTGGCTGTCGGTATGCCCGGCAAACAGGATTTCTGTATCCTCATATTTCTGAAGGATATCGGAAAGTTCACGAATGTTTTCTCTGGAAGCTTCCCGCAGGGCATAGGAGTCAAAGTCAAACAATATGCCGGAATCAAAGGTGATTTTAATACCTTCACCTACGCGTTCTACTTTGGCATTCTCAAGCTCTTCGTCTATTTCTTCAGCCTGGCGGTCCATATAGTTACCTATAGCCGCACCAGCTGCTCCACCTACCGCAGCACCAATAATAGCTCCGTTTACCGTATTACCGGCAGCTTTACCAATGATGGCCCCTGCTAATCCTCCAGCAGCAGCACCTCCTGCACCGCCTTTGGCTGTGTTACTCCAGTTTTTGCACCCTTCAAACGTAAAGGCCAAAAAACCAATACAAATCGTAAGTATCGTAGCTTTTTTGAATGTTGTCATATCTGATATCTATTTGATTAAACAAGATGTAGTATTATAAGCATTTATAAGACAGTATGTTCCATACTCCTTTTGTAGACTTGTAGACTTAATTCTCCTTTCGTTTTTTAAGGATCCAGTGGATAATAGGTGGCGCGATAAGTAGCACAATAACCAGATAACCGGTATATAGGTAGATAACAAGGGTAAGCAGGATACATATCGCCAAAATTAACAGTGATATATACGTTGTCTGTTGACCTATATCCATTCTTCTGTAAATCTCTTCTTTGTCTCTTTCTGAATACTTAGGTTGTTTCCGCGCGTAATACTTCAATGGGGGTTTTGTTAAGAATGCTTCTGCTATTAATCATACCTATCAGGATCGTTAAGGCTGTTACAAGCACGGTGCCACCGATAATAACCCATCCATTGGGAACAAAGGTGATATCAAAATAGAAGTAGCCGAGAAGCCAGGCGGCTCCCACGGAGAGTATTAAACCCGTTAAGGCCGAAAGAACTCCTAAAAAGAGATATTCAACGGCCAGTATTTGGATAATCTGCTTTCTGCTGGCGCCAATGGTACGCAGGAGCACACTCTCTTTAACACGTTGGAAACGACTGGTGGCAACTGAACTGCCAAGCACTATAAGTCCTGTTATGATACTAAAAAGGGCCATAAACTGTATGGCAAGAGATATTTTATTTACAAACTGATTAATAGTTTCCAGGATACGGCTTACGTCAATGGCCGAAACATTGGGATATTCCTGTACCACAGCCTGCTGGGCCCTGGCTGAAGCCTGAGCATCTGCTGTACGCGTGATGGTTACAAAAATTTGAGGAGCGGCTTCCAGTACACCAGTTGGAAATAGCATAAAAAAGTTTGGTTGTACACGTTGGAAATCAACTTTTCGAATACTGCCCACGTAAGCAGATATCGGTACACCCTGGACATCGAAGGTGAGGGAGTCTCCAATTTCAAGCTGAAGATCTTCAGCAATTTCCTGGGCTGCAGAAACGGGAACAGGGCCTTCGGAAGGGTCAGCAGTTCCGACCCATTCTCCTTCCAGCAGGGTTTCTGAATCGATAAGGGAGTCGCGGTAGGTAGAGCGATATTCCCGTCTTAGTGCCCATCCGCGCACTTCGGTAGTAGTATCTTCATCGACCGCCTCTATACTGCGTCCCCTCAGTGAATCCAGACGCATGGTTACCAGGGGTACATTCTGAAGTATAGGGAGATCTTGATCATTAAGGAGATTATTGAGTCCCTCATTTTGATCAGACTGGATGTCGAAGAAAATAAGATTGGGAGCATCATCCCGGGTGGCAAAATCAAGCTCTTTCATCAACATATCCTGACTAAAATAGAGCGTACTTACGAGCAGCATCCCAAGGCCAAGAGAAAGCATCAAGGTGGCTGTTTGATTATGGGGTCGATAGAGATTGGCTAAGCCCTGTCGCCATACATAGGTCCAATGGGAGGGAAAATAGCGTTTAACTGTTTTTATAAGTAGCTGAGCAGTAAGTAGCAGTAATCCAAAGGCGGCGATCATACCGAGCGTAAAGAGACCGCCAGCCCGCCAGCTTTCGGTAAGCAGAGTAGCGTAGCCAAAGACGGTTAACGCTATAAGGCCGTAGGTAGTCCACTTTACTTTTTGTGAGAGCAGTTGCGTAATAGATTCTTCCAGTGTTCGCAGTGCATAAAGTGGCGAGGCTTTACGGAGTGCTAGAAGCGGCAGCAGGGCAAAAACAAGGGCTACGCCCGTACCGGTAAAAAGGCCAAGCCCAATAGCAAGCCAGGATATTGTCAGTTCTATATCCACAGGAAGGAATTCGCTAACCAATGAGGGGAGCAGGTATTGTATCCCCACGCCCATGAGCGTACCGACGAGTGCACCTAAAAAACCGAGAACTATGGCCTGTATTAGAAAGATACTCATAGTCTGATTAGAGGAAGCGCCAAAACAACGGAGTACAGATGCGGTACTTATTTTCTGATTGATATATACATGAATGGAACTGGCTACTCCGATACCGCCCAGCAGGAGGGCAATAAAGCCAACGAGATTCAGGAATTTACCTAAATTACCTACGGCTTCGCCCAGCTCTTCCTGCCGCTCTTCTATGGTTTCGATATCAATGTCCATAGCAAGAGATTCTTCCAGTGAATCGAGTTTTGATTCTATGGGAGCAATCTCCCGGCCATCCTCAAATTTGAAATATTGCTTGTATTCAATGCGACTCCCTTGCTGCACCAATTTCGTGGAGTCGAGCATGGAATGGGGAATAAAGATACGTGGTCCCACCATGGAGGCCGCTGCCGCTTCACCCGGGACTTTGGTTACAGCTCCGCTTATGGGAAAGGTTACCTGACCTACTTTTACGGAGTCACCCACCGATAGGTTGAATTGGGTCATCAATGTTTGGTCAACGAGGGCAGAGGTATCCGATTTGAATTGTTGCAGCGCAGAAACAGGATCCGTTTCGAGCGTACCATAGAACGGGAAATTACCTTTCAGGGCACGGATATTAGACAAACGGGTTTGTCCCCCTTTAGGAAATAACGCCATAGAGGGAAATTCTGTGATGGTAGCCTGTTCACCGCCCAGCTCATCGAAATAGGCTCTGAGCGTATCCGGAAAAGGCTGTTCCGTCTCAACTTCAAGATCAGCCCCAAGCAGTTCCTTTGACTGGTTATTGATCGTTTCGTTGAGGCTGTCTCGAAAGGAGGTAATGGCTACTTGTGCGGCAACACCGATAATAATAGCCGAGATATAAATAAAGAGGCGCTTTTTATTAGAACGGGCATCGCGCCATGCCATTTTCCACGACCAGCCTGAAAAGAATGAGAGCATATATGAATGAGCTGCGTTTATTGATTGATGGCTTTTGTTTCGGACTGTTCGTTCCATTCATCACTGTGAATGCGGCCGTTCTTCAGATGAATGATACGCTGGCACTGATCGGCCAGGGAGTGGTCGTGAGTAACCAGTACCAGTGTTGTGCCGCTAATGCGGTTGAGATCAAAAAGTAGTTCTTCTATGGTGTGTCCCGTTTCAGAATCGAGATTACCGGTAGGCTCATCAGCAAATAAGATTTTCGGCCGATTGATAAAAGCCCTTGCGATGGCAACGCGCTGTTGTTCGCCACCTGAAAGCTGGGTGGGATAGTGCTGGAGGCGGTCTCCAATTCCTACTTCAGTGAGTAACTCCCGGGCATCATGTTCAACTTCTTTGGGATTAGTTCCTCTGAGTTCTAGTGGAACCATAACATTTTCCAGAGCGGTAAGAGTAGGTACCAGCTGAAAAGTTTGGAAAACAAAACCGACATGTTTATTTCGCACTTGGGCGCGCTGGTCTTCGGTAAGTGGACCTAAATCAATTTGATTGAGGCTTATCTTGCCTTCAGTAGGCCGATCAAGTCCGGCACAGAGCCCTAATAAAGTGGTTTTTCCACTCCCGGAAGGTCCCACAATGGCGCAGGTGGTGCCTTCCTCTACAGAGAAATTAATTTGGTCTAAAACGGTAAGTTTTTGATCGCCGCTTCTGAATTGTTGGGTAATATCGGTAACTTCCAAGATAGGATTTGTACCCATAAAATAATAAACTGGTTAAAATGCGGTTATTGGTATTCAAAGATAAATGAATCATTCTGCGGAAGAAATCGTTTCCTGATTCACAAAGAATAAAAACGGTAATTACTTGTTAGTCAACTGATGAAACGACTTTTAACACTTTTTGTTACGTTTTTTTTATTAATACTGTCTGTTCATGGACAAGATAATCCCAATCGCATCCTTTTCTTTGGTGACAGTATCACCGCCGGACATGGAATTGACGAGAATGAGGCGTTTCCCGCCCTTATTCAACAGCGGATCGATTCTCTGGGCTGGAACTACAAGGTTGTTAACGGAGGATTGAGTGGAGAGACCTCGGCCGGGGGACTTCGCCGGATCGATTGGATGCTTCGTCAGCCCGTGGATGTGTTCGTGCTGGAGCTGGGTGGAAATGATGGACTTCGGGGCGTGGATTTAAGCACCACCAAAGATAATTTGCAAAAAATAATAGACAAAGTACGCGAGAAGTATCCTGATGCCACTATTGTATTGGCTGGGATGCAGGTGCCGCCTAATTTGGGACAAGAATACACGGAAGAATTTCGTGAAATGTATCCTGAACTTGCTGAGAAAAATAATACCGAACTCGTCCCATTCTTGCTCGAGGGAGTAGGGGGTAATAAAGAGCTTAATCAGTCGGATGGTATTCATCCCACTGCAGAGGGACATAAAGTGCTCGCAGAAAATATATGGGAAGTGTTGAAGCCTATACTGGAGGAGAGAAAAGAATAATTGATGAAATCATGATCCGGTGGCAGAATAACGATAATTTGTTCGGGGAGAAGAGGAGTTTTCTGGCATTGAATGGCGCGATTCAACCGGTGTGGGTTTGTTGCTGCACCTCCATAGGGGGGAGAGTATTGCCGCCCTTGGGAGGAAGGTGTCTCCCCTTATAGGAGGATGGCGTCGCCCCCTATGGGAGGCAACTGTATCCTCCTACAGCGTGCTCTAAAGGCCACTTTTTGATAGAAAATCCATCCATTCTGAATACTTTACCATGGAAAGGGGATTAATTTACTTTCATAAAGTTGTATCTCACCGATACAGTAGCGGATACGCTTACCGTCTGAGCATATTCGGATATAAGGCTCTCCGAAGAATTATCCCGTGCGGCCATTTCCATCATCATGGGGCGCGGCGGAGACTGATTGTATGAGAAGTCCACAGAATGAATGCCCGTAAGGGTAAGGCCGCTTTGTTCAGCAATGAGTTCAGCTTTTTGGCGGGCTGAATTCAGGGCATCCTTTAACGCTTTATCCTTTCCACTATCTGATTCCGATGATATAAACTGTCCGCTGAAGTCATCGTAGCCTCCCTCTATTAGTGCGATCTGTATTTCTTCATACCGGTCGAAATCCGAGAGCGTCAAGCTTACCTGTTGACGAGTACGAATACGGGGTTCCTGATCATTACGATGTGTATTGATATTTGAAATAGAGATAGGCTGAAAGCTGATATTCTCTTCGTCGATCTGGTGTATCTTTAGCAGATCAAGTAGGATTTGTTCCCGTTGCTGGTGTTGTTCATATGCTCCCTGAGGATTTTCTGCTTCGGCATTAATATTGATATTAAAAACCAAACGGTCGGCCGGAATTTCAACGGTAGCCGAGGAGTTGATAGAGATGGTATTATCCTGCGCCTGGACTGTTCCGAAAGCGAGAAAAGAAGTCAATAGTAAAATAAGGGCTCTCATAATGGTATATTTTAATTAGTGATTATAAACGAATGTTTATGGTTACGAACATAAAATGGATTGTAAGGTATCCGCAGCGATATTAGCGCCACATACCACGATCACCGTAGTTTGTCCGGCAAATCGATGCGGATTTTTTAACAGGCTTGCTATGGCCACTCCGGCCGATCCTTCAATTACTTTATGGTGGTGTCTGATCATAGAACGTATGGCATGCCGAATTTCGTCTTCAGAAATCAGGATAAAATCGTCGACCAGTTTTTGGCAGAGGTCAAAAGTAATGGCATCGGCCTCAAATCCGCCGGCAGAACCATCCGATAGCGTAGGTTTTGATTCAATTTCCTGGTATTCACCGGCGCGGACGCTTACGCTCATCTCGGGCGAATGTTCGGGTTGGCATCCTATAATCGATGTATCCGGAAGCTTACCCTTGATGTAGGAACTGATGCCGGAGATTAATCCACCGCCGCCTACGGTGGTCAATACATTATCAAGCTCAGGCAGCTGATCCAGTATTTCAATCCCTATGGTTCCCTGTCCCGCTATAATTTCAGTATCATTATAAGGAGATACATAAATCCATCCTTCCTCTTCTGCCCGATTACGGACATATCTTTCGGTAGTATAGGGATCGTCTCCATGAAAACAAATGTCCACTTTATAATTGCGAATAGCCTCAACTTTAGAATCAACGGCATTGTGAGGGAGGAAAACGGTGCCTTTAATATTTAACAGTTCGCAGGCCCGGGCAAATCCCAATCCGTGATTTCCGGTTGAGGCCGTAACGGGATGTTTATTTAGGTTTTGTTCTTGAATCCATTTTAGCTTATTCAGGCTGCCACGGGCTTTAAATGAACCGGTAATCTGTTCGTTCTCCAGCTTTAGATAAACATCTCCATCACAGCTATCACTAAGCCAGTGGGAATAGAGCAGGGGTGTTTGAAAAATATCATTTTTAATCCGCTTATGGGCGTCTGCTATTTTTTGGATTAAATTCACTAGTTTTTACTTCCTAATTTTTCATTCAAAATTCTCAAGTGGGAAGCCCCTCAATCTCCATAATTTTTAAGGCATTGGTAGACGGACAGGGGCCCGATTTCAACTTGTATTCAAAGCTCATTTTTCCGTCGTCAATGGTTTCTGAAAAATGCCAGTTGCTGAGTTCGGGGATGGTCTCTTCCAGTTGTGCCAGTTCAAGGTCATGGGTTGATACCATACCTATTCCGTTTTTCCCGGCTACATTTTGGAGGAAGGCTTTGCTGCCCTGCAGCCGTTCGCGATTATTGGTTCCCCGGTAAATTTCATCCACCAAAAAGAAAACAGGCATCGGATGATTGTCTTTAAGAAACGTCAGCAGTTTTCGCAGCTGTTTGACTTCCGCATAAAAGTGAGAGAGCCCTTCATCAAGGGAATCTGTAATGTTGATGCTGCTAAACAATCGAAAAGGGATAGTGGTCAGAGAGGAAGCGTTTACGGGTCCACCGCTGAAGCAAAGTGCCAGGTTGATACCCACGGTCCGTAAAAAAGTACTCTTGCCCGCCATATTCGATCCGGTAATTAACAGGATTTCGCCCTTTTCATGGATGGTTAGGTCATTAGTTACTTTTTCATCTTCCGGAATAAGAGGGTGTCCCAGGTTTTTTGCCTCAAATGGGTTACCAGAATTCGTTTCCGGCAGCGCGAAATTATAGTGCGGATTTAGCCAGCTGAAATTAGCCAGTGAACTCAGCGCCTCTAGTTTATAATACCGATCGAGCCAACGAGACAAGAGAGGAGCTACTTCCTGCTTGTAACCACTTAGTTTTTGTGCATAGTAGAGGTCCCAGGGAACCAAAAAATTGAGCAGTACCCAAATGATTTCGCTTTGCTGAGAAGAGGCCGCACCTGCAATACGGACAATCCGGTTGATATACCCGGACGGTGCTTTGGAGCGTTTCCAAAAGGGACTACAAAAATCTTTAAGATTAGGATTTCTGGAATAAGAGTAGTTTTCCAGAAATCCCAGAATTTCTTTAAAAGGTTTCAAGAGCTTTACAATTTGGGAAGCCTCGTTGTAGAGTCCACTAATTTTTTCGCTATTGAAGTTGTAGATCACCAGGTAAAGTACAAAGGTAAATATGACATATGGTGCGATATAGCCGGTAAGGTAAAGCACTCCCAGCACCATATTGAGTATGGAAAGTCCACCCAAAAGGGATAAGACACCGCTATAATTGACCTTTTCAGCATTATTTAGATGATCACGCAATTCTTCAAGAGTCCAGTCATCACTTAGTTCCTGCTTGCTATTCAGTTGGGCCAGTAATTGTAGACGATCCCGAAAGTCGGCGTTGGAACTCAACTCTTTAATTACGGACTGCCGGTCGGCTACCTCCTCCGGATCTGGTTCTCGTTGAAGTAATAATTGTGCGAGCAGGTCGGTGCTCCCTTGGTAGTGGCCGGTATTGATCAGGCTGAGCAGGGAATGCTTCCCTACGATGTTGAGATCAAAAGCAAAGGGATGATCCTGGTATGATTTAGTAGCATGGGAATCTGGAATATCTGACCAGTTCAGAGACTGCCGTGCCAGCTGACTGCGCCGTATATTCTTCCAGGCTGTGAATTTGTCAACCGTGTTCTCAATCTTTTTGTGAATAGTGATGAGCTTATAAAAACCTCCGATGAAAGCGATCAATGTAATCCAGAACAGCCATTCAGGTCCCCAGCTTCCGGCCATATAAATGAGTGCCAGTCCTCCCACAAAGATAAAAAGCCGGATCATCGATAACCGTTGACTTCGGTTTTGCAGATCATCGGTTTTCTTTTGAAGCCGACGAATTTGGTTTTCCAGTGCCTTGCGCAGTGAGGCGGAGGTATAGCTCATGCCATCATTTTTTTGATATGTTACTATTTAGCCAAAGGATAGAGAAAGGAATAGAAAAATGCAGTGATTATTTATTTTTTTCCAGTGTGGCTATAGTTGCGCCCCATCCGCTGCGGTCTCCGGCCAGTGAATATGATTTTATATGTGGGTTGCGATCGAGTAGGGCATGTACCGACCGGCGCAGGTTGCCGGTTCCTTTACCATGAATAATCCGGATTTCAAAAATCTCTTTTTCCAGACATTCCTCGATATAGCCGGGGATAAGGGACCCCAAATCTTCTGGCTTAAAGGTATGTAAATCCAGGGTCCCGTCAATAGGAAGCTCTTTAGGTTCGGTCTCCTGATTCATAACATCATTGGACTAAGCCTTAAACATCGCCGCATCCAAAATTGACCACAGATGGATAATCCATCCCATCAGGAAGATCCAGAGGACACCAGCCAATACAAACTGTATGGCTGCTTTAAAGAGGCGTCCCTGTAAGAGTTGCCCCAGTCCGGGAATAAAAAAGCTTGCTAATGCTGCAATAACATTACCGGCTGATCCTTGTCCGCTCATAATAATCGATGGTTAAGTTATGATTACAAGCTAATATACGAGAATGACAAAAAAATGTTTTACTTATTGAACAAGACACATAATGGAAAGGAATTAAATATGTCCTTTTTAAACTCCTGACTTATTCTTTTTCTTTGACAACTTTACCATCCACAATAACGGAACGAATATGAGTGGTGTATTCCAGGGGATCTCCGTCAAAAAGTACAATATCCGCATCCTTTCCTTCCTGCAGCGAACCTACACGTTTATCAATGCCCAGGATTTGTGACGGACTCTTGGTAAGGGCATTTAAAGCCGCTTCCCTGGGTAATCCGTAAGCACTGGCCACGCCGGCTTCGTAGAGTACGATACGCGTTTTGGGTACATAACTTTCAAATCCACTTTGAAATGCAAAAGGAATATCCGCTTCATGTAGCTTGGCGGCAGTGGTAAAACTGGCATTCTGGGTATCCCCATAAGTACGGACCATCGTAGGATGGATAAATACCGGGATGTCCGCTTCTTTTATTTCGTCAATTAGCAGATAGGCTTCAGCGGCCCCATCGAGAATCATATCAAAACCGAATTCTTCTTTCAGTCGTATGGCCGTCATGATATCCTGTGCACGTTGAGCGGTAATCATCGCTATCAATTCTCCGTTAAGCACTTTAGCTAAGGCCTCCATGGTCAAATTTTTGGAAGGGGGATCTTCCGATCTTTTTTTCTCATTATATTCCTGTGCTTCAATAAATTTTTGTCGCATCATAGCCATCCCTTTAGAGCGCGTACCGGGATTATCGAAATTCTGGCTTACTCCGGATGTGAGGGTAAAAGCAACAGTAGTTGAGGAGTCGACAAGTGCTTTTTCTACCGTATTGTAAGGGGTTTTGGCAATCATGGTTTGTCCGCTTGCCAGTGCACCGGGGCCATGTCCTGTATGGGTGGTCGTAACGCCTTTATCAAGTACGAATTTCACCAATTCTTCCCGGGCATTGTATGCGTCTAACGCACGTAATTCGGGCTGTATGGCATCGGATGTTTCCAGCTGATCCTGGTCATGCTCCTGGTTAAAGATGCCGGCCAGTCCAACTACGGAATGAGCATCAACGAGGCCGGGAGTTGCTACCGAAGCCTCATGTATCTCATAGTTGGCTGGGATATCGATCTCATCTGCAGGGCCAACAGTGGTTATTTTATTATCGTCAACCAAAACAACACCGTTCACAATTTTAGGTCCTTCCATAGTATAAATTGTATCGGCTTTGACGGCTAATTGAGCATGAACAGCAGTAGTGAAGCTAAAAATAAGAGCTGTTAAGAGAATGATTCGACTTTTCATAATAATAATGCTTTAATAATAAATTGATCAGATTCTGGGTTTCATACCGGAAATAAAACAGTACATTAATCGATACCGTGATGGTGATGATTCTGGGATGCCCGTTCAAATACCTTGTATCCTCCGACAGCATATTTGGCATCCTCAGGATCGGAGAGATCAAAGCGTTTTTTACCTTCCACCCAGGTTTGCTGAACACGAGTGTAAGTACTCAGCGGATCTCCGGAAAGAATAATAAAATCGGCATCTTTTCCTTCTTCAAGCGTTCCGACCCGGTCTTCGAGATCAAGCATTTTTGCATTAGTGAGTGTTAGAGCCTCAAGAGCTGCATCGCGACTCATTCCGGCGCGTACGCCAAAGGCTCCAGATCGCAGAAACAAACGGGTATCGGTTATCGAGGCATCCGTATGATATCCTACCGTTACGCCGGCGTCCTCCAATACTGCACCATTTTCGTATCGTATGTCAGCAGCTTCCATTTTTCCTCCGGGTGAATCCAGCACGATAATAGAAGAGGGAACATCCGCTTCCGCAATTTCTTCGGCCACTTTCCAAGCTTCACTCACATGGTGAAGTACCAGCCGGTATCCAAATTCTTCGGATAAACGAATAGCCGTCAGAATATCATCGTGCCTGTGAGTGTGATTGTGTACAACTCTTTCACCATCCAATACTTCAATAAGCGTTTCCATGCCTAAGTCGCGGGCAGGCATTTTTTCAGGATCTCCGTCCGCTTCTTCAACTTTTCTCTTATATTCCTGGGCTTCAATAAACAAATCACGCACCATCGCTGCAGATTTAGCACGAGTACCGGGAAAAGGGCCCTCTCCAATTGGATTTGTTCCGTTCGCCATTTTAAGTCCGCCGGCTATTTCATTCACCGGATCATCTACAAAGAGCATATCTTCAATCGTATTGGCATCACGAAGCTTTAGATAAACGGTACGGCCACTCATGAGGTGTCCCGATCCGGGCATAACATTTACCGTAGTAATCCCGCCGGCAAGCGCTTTTTTAAAGGTATCGCTACGGGGATCAATACTGTCCAGTATGCGGGTATCGGGATGTAAGGCCGATGAGCGATCACCTCCGTCACCGCTTCCAATATGAGAGTGGGAATCCACGAGTCCGGGCATAATAACTTTTCCGCTTACATCATGTGTTTGGACGTTTTCGGGAATAGAAACAGTTTCCCGAGTGCCTAAAGCTGTTATTTTGCCTTTTTCAACGACAAGTACCCCGTCTGAAATAGGTTCTCCTTCAATGGGAATGATTTCAGCCCCCTCAAATACCTGAGGTTGTTGCTGCGCCAAGGTCAGTATCGGAAATAGCAAAATTAATGAAAAAATGGATAGAGCTCTATTCATAAATTGCTCCTTGTTTATGGGATTAGTTATTTTAGATTATCTAAGTAATTATGCAAATTAGTCGACAGGCAGGCAAGTATTTTATAAGGTCAATTGGTTTATGCATTTTGGTCTTTTAAAAACTGGTTGATAATGAGTTCACCTATGAGATGTTCCCCTGACCTTTTGTGAGAATTGATATCAAAATGATTTATTTATGACTTATAGATCACCCCCGGTACCGTATAATGAGAACAATGAAGAGCGAAGAGTAGGACTTGAGATCGAATTTGCAGGTATCGGTTTAGAGCGTGTTGCGGATATTATAACCTCCATATACGGGGGAGAAATCCGCAAGAATCACCGATACTATATTGAGATAAGGAATACCGATTTGGGGGATTTTAGAGTAGAACTCGATGCCCGTATCCTACAAAAAATGGCGCAGGAAGATATATTTGATACGGCTGATATAGATATCGAAGAACGCTCCTTTCGCAAATCGATAGAAGATATTATAGATAAGTTAGCGATGTCGGTGGTTCCTGTAGAAATTGTAATGCCCCCTGTACCCCTTTCAAAGTTTGGACGATTGGAAGAGTTACGCAAAAAGTTATGGGAAGAAAAGGCAGAGGGAACCAAAGGGTCTCTCGTGCATGCTTTTGGAATGCATATCAATATTGAAGCCCCCAAACTGGATATTGATACCATTCTAAAATATCTGCGCGCATTCTTGTTGCTATATCCCTGGCTTTTGGAAAAGTTGGAAATAGATATTTCCAGGAAATTGTCTCCTTTTGTAGATCCTTTTCCCAAAGAATTTGTGTTAAAAGTACTGGATGTTAGTTACGAGCCCTCACTAAAAGAGCTTATTTCAGATTATATAAAATATAATCCAACACGAAACAGGCCTTTGGATCTCCTTCCAATACTTGCTATGCTGGACGAGTCCACTGTAGAACATAAGCTCAACGGAGAAAAGAATACGCCAAGGCCTACTTTTCACTATCGCTTGCCCAATAGTAAAATTGATGACTTAAGCTGGACATTTGCCAAAGAATGGAATTATTGGATAGCTGTAGAAGATCTGGCCCAAAAGCCTGAAATGATAGAGAAACTTGCTCAGTTATATGTAATGCGTAAAGAGAAAACAATGGTTTCTTTTAAAAAAGAATGGGTTGAATCTATAGTTATATTATTAGATTTAAATGAAGAATAGCAAACCGACTATTGGTATAACAGGACCCGATAAGGGTGGAACTGCTGCATGGTGGTTTACCAAATACGCAGTATTATTACAGGGTGGGAATCCGATTAGAATAACCCCATACAGACCAAACTCAGACAAAAAGCTGGATGGGCTTATCTTAGGAGGCGGGGCCGATATTAATCCCGAAAGATATGGGGAATCTTTTGCTGATAATCCTTTTGAAATGGGACCTAAACCATCAAGTTTATATCAAGGATTTATAAAAATCCTGTCCTTCTTGGTTTATCCTTTTTTGTTTTTGATTCGTAAACTCCTTTCAACAAAGTCATCTGCTGTTGACCCGGAAAGAGATAGGCTGGAGTTTGAAATACTTCAAAAGGCCATCAAGAATACCATTCCCATATTAGGGATATGCCGTGGATCTCAGCTAATCAACGTCCATTTTGGAGGGAATTTGCATCAGGATATAGGAGATTTTTATAGTGAAGTGCCCCGGGTTTATTCTATCTGGCCCAACAAGAAGGTCCGTATTGAACCGGACTCGAAATTGGGCCAGATTATCAGGAAAGATAACATTTGGGTTAATGCTTTACATAACCAAGCCGTAGATAACCAGGGCAGTGGACTGAGGGTTATTGCGCGGGAAGAAACAGACCTAGCACAGGCTATTGAACATATATCATATCCGTTTATGTTGGGTGTTCAGTGGCACCCTGAATATATGCCTCAGATAGTACACCAGCGCGCAATTTTTGCCGCATTAATACGTCAAGCTAAGAAGTCCGTAAAATGATTCCCCCAATCGTGCTTCTTTATATCAGATATCTACTTTATAATCTACGAAATGTCGTTCCTCAATTACGGAATCAATAAATTTTACCGCTTTTTTGTGATGGTCATTTCTCGTATACATGGTATAATCAAGTTCGGTCTCAAAATCAGATATAAGCACAACATCATAGGGTGTGCCGGTTTCGTCATCTCCTTCGGAAATATTAATACCGACTTCCACACTTTTTATTTCATCAATATTTATTTTTAAGCCTTCGAGAATGAGCTTCATTTTTTCCGCATTTTTCTCCTTTGTGGCTCCTTCGGCTTCATCTTTAAGTTTCCACATTACGACATGTCGAATCATAATATATTCCTATTATGTGTGCTTGATTAGTTAGATTCTAGTTTTTGAATCAGAAAGGTGCAAAAAAGTAGAGGTGCACCAGAGAGGCTCTAGCTGACTGCCGAGTTGGGACTCGGTTTGTCAAGTTATAAAGTCAGTTTATCATAATTCATAGGCTGATCACGTATGCTTCTATTTATAAATTGAATTATTGCCAGCTCTATTCCATAGTTAATAAAAAAAATGATAAAAACGAAGCTTTTTTGAAATGTAAGATAGAACCAATTTAAATTGGCTTAAAAGAAGATAAATAGTACTGCTATTGATAACTTTTGAAACGAAAGCAGAATGGAATAGCTTTATATAAATAGGAAAACAGAAGTTTATAACAATACTACATTTTTATTATATGAGTAAACCACTTAATGTAACCGAAAAACTTATTAAGAGTCATCTTGTTGATGGTGAAATGAAAGCCGGAGAGGAGATCGGTTTAAAGATTGACCAGACACTGACTCAGGATGCAACCGGAACTATGGTGATGTTAGAGCTGGAAGCCATGGAACTGGATGAAGCCCAAACAGAAATATCCTGTCAGTATGTGGATCATAATCTGATACAGACCGACTATAAAAATCCGGATGATCACGTATTTTTGAAATCAGCGGCCGAGCGATTTGGTATGTGGTTTAGCCGTCCTGGAAACGGGGTAAGCCATCCTATTGAAACCGAACGTTTTGCCATTCCCGGTAAAACCTTAGCCGGTTCTGACAGCCATACTCCGGCATCAGGATGTATGGGTATGCTGGCTATTGGCTCTGGAGGTCTGGATGTTGCTTTTGCCATTGCTGGTGAACCGCTTTACATCAAGATGCCTAAAGTATTGGGAGTTGAAGTCAAAGGTAATTTGCCAGATTGGGTAAGTGCCAAAGATGTAGTGCTCGAAATGCTTCGTCGCTATGATGTGGATGGAGCTACCGGTTATGTGATTGAGTATTTTGGCGAAGGTTTGAAAAACCTTGATACCATGGATCGCCATGTTATCGCAAATATGGGTACTGAGATGGGGGCTACAAGCACGGTATTTCCTGCTGATGGTGAAATCCGTCGTTTTATGGAATCGCAGGGCCGCGGTGATGAATTCACCGAGCTTGTTGCCGATGAAGGTGCTGAGTATGATAAGTATGAAGAGCTTGTGCTGGATGATGTGGAACCGCTCATCGCTCTGCCCAGCAGCCCGGGTCATGTAGTTCCGGTTCGTGAGGTAGAGGGTCAGGATATTTATCAATCCTATGTCG